>DASWGL010000309.1:0-11738 GCA_036393735.1 Gemmatimonadaceae bacterium
CGCCGGCCACGTCCCCGCCGATCAGCACCAGCAGCCAGCCTCGATGTCGCGCCGGGATTGTCTCCGCCATTATTGTGAACATGATCGGCAGCATGCCACCCACGCCGAGGCCCATGACGAAGCACATGACCATGTTCAGGGCGAAGCTGGGCATCGAACCGCAGATGCTCGTCGCGATGAAAGTCATCGCGGCCATGAGGATGGAAGGACGGCGACCTATACGATCGCCCAGCCAACCCCAGAGAAATGACCCAAGCACGGTCCCGGTAATCCCGGCAAGGGGCAGCAGCGCCGCGGGGATGGTCCCCGCTGGGTGAAGGGGAGATCTCAGCCCGTACTCTCGAGTCATGCCCGGCAACACGAACGCCAACGTCGCGGGCTTCATCACGTCAATAGTTACGGCGGCCGCCATGACGAGCATGAGCGCCACGTGCGAGGAACGTATCGGCACTTCATCCAGCGCCCGTACCCGGATGTGTACGTCGGACGCCAATGCATGCGGGTCATCGCGCGGAATCAGCCCCCAGAACGTCGCGGCCAGGCCGGCAACGATCAACACCATCCCGGCGATCATCCCCACGCCCAATGGCATGCCCGCCAAACGGAATCCCATATCACGGGCTTCCACGTACATCGGGAGATGGAGGGTTACACCTGCGATCACCGCCACGACGCCCGCCCAAAAGGCTCCTGGACGCCCGAACTCAATGCCTCGCTCGGTAGGCTCCATCGGGTACAAGGTACGGGGTGGACGAAACGTCCGCCACAACTGCTAACTGAACGTGATCCGAGATCTGAGAAGGGTAGATACCAGGGTTTAGAAACAACGCTGCGACATATCTGGGTGGCGCTACGGTACAGGCGGTGGGGTTGTAGGCGGATACGCGCGTCGTACGGTCGGAGCGCGGTGACTAAATCCTGAGATCTATGCCTCTGAGATCTCGGATCCCGTTCTTCTCAGTTTCCAGTTGAGATCTCGGCTCCCGTTCTTTTCAGTTCGCAGTTGAGATCTCGGATCCCGTTCAGTTCATAGTTTTCAGATTCCGTTCGGTCTGCCGTTTTGAATCGGTCTTGAGCAACCCGGTCCCCCACAACCATATTCTTGGGCGCCGGTCGACAGAACCACCGCTGAAACGAAACCGCGCTCGACGTCACACCAATCGACAGCGAGGACTTGATGCAGAAGCCTGAGTACGATGCGATAGTCGTGGGGTCCGGGATTTCCGGAGGCTGGGCCGCCAAGGAGCTCACCGAGAAGGGTCTGCGCGTGCTCATGCTCGAGCGCGGCAAGAACATCGAGCACATCAAGGGCTACGTAAACGCGACCAAGGCTCCGTGGGAGTATCCGCATCGCGGAGGCCGGACGCGGGCGATGGAAGAGCTCTACCCGGTCCTGAAGCGTGACTATCCGCTAAACGAAACGAATCTCGACTATTGGGCCTCCGACAAGGATTCGCCCTATACCGAGGTAAAGCGCTTCGACTGGTTTCGCGGCTACCACGTTGGCGGACGCTCGTTAATGTGGGGTCGTCAAAGTTATCGCTGGAGTGATTTCGACTTCGAGGCTAACGCAAAGGAAGGCATCGCTATCGACTGGCCCATCCGCTACGCTGACCTCGCTCCCTGGTAGGATCACGTCGAGAAGCATGCAGGGATCAATGGCACGCACGAGAACATGCCGCAGCTTCCCGATGGACAGTTTCTGCCGCCGATGCCGCTCAACTGCGGCGAGCAGCTTGTCTCGGACAGGCTGAAGAAAACCAAGTTCGGGGCAACGCGGCGCATCATTCCCGGGCGCTCGGCAAACCTCACCGTCCCGCACGACGGTCGCACACAATGCCAGTATCGCAACGCGTGCTGGCTCGGATGTCCTTACGGCGCCTACTTCAGCACACAATCCTCGACGCTTCCCCACGCGGCAAAAACGGGACGACTTACACTCCTGCCATTCCAGATCGTGAGCGAGGTTCTCTACGATCCCAATACCAAGCGCGCCACCGGCGTTCGCGCGCTTGACGCGAATTCCAATGAGACGATCGACTACAAGGCGAAGGTGGTTTTTCTCTGCGCGTCCACGATCAATACGGCCTGGCTTCTCATGCGCTCGGCAACCAATGTCTGGCCGGGCGGACTTGGCAGCACCTCCGGTGAGCTCGGTCATAACCTGATGGACCATCACTTCCGCGCGGGCGCCCAGGGCAGACTCGAGGGTCTGGATGACAAGACCATCTTCGGTCGCCGTCCCAATGGCTTCTACATTCCCCGCTACCAGAACCTGTTCGGGGACAAGAGACAATACCTCCGCGGCTTCGGTTATCAGGGTGGCGCGGGAAGGGAGGATTGGGGGAGAGCAGTCTCCGAGCTGGGCGTTGGGGCGAAGTTCAAGGACGACATGTCGATGCCGGGCGCCTGGAACATCGGTGCAACGGCGTTCGCGGAGATGCTGCCCAATCATGCCAACACAGTCACCATCGATTATACGAAGAAGGACAAATGGGGCTTGCCGGTCCCGAAGATCGATTGTGCGACTGGCGAGAACGAGCGCCTGATGCGGCGCGACATGCAGGTGGACATGGCTGAGACGCTTCAGGCATGCGGCGTCAAGGACGTCCAGGTTTACGATGCCGGCTCCTTCCCGGGAATGGGGATCCACGAGATGGGAACGGCGCGGATGGGAAGAGATCCCAAGACTTCAGTCCTCAACTCCCACAACCAGATATGGGATGCGCCGAACGTGTTCGTGACTGACGGATCGTGCATGGTCTCCACGGCTTGCCAGAATCCGTCGCTTACCTACATGGCGATGACCGCGCGCGCCGCTGACCATGCGGTGAGTGAGATCAATCGCCGCAACCTCTGACCGGAGCTCTCGATGATTGAGAACGATACGATGACGGAGATCGATATCTCGAACGAGCTGAGCGCCGATCTGATCAGTCGACGCGAAGCGATTCTACGCATGAGCGTGCTGCTCGGCGGGGTTGCGTTGATCGGTTCGGGAGCGCTGATCTCGGGTTGCCGAGCCGAGAAGGCGACCCCCTCGACCGCGTTCACGCCGGATGACATCGCCTACCTCGATGAAATCGCCGACACGATCCTCCCGACGACGAGCACTCCCGGCGCGAAAGCGGCCAAGACAGGAGCCTTCATGGCTCTGATGGTTACCGACACCTACCACGACGACGACGAAAAAACTTTCCGCGACGGGATGCGGAAGCTCGACGACTTGAGCAAGAGCAAGAACGGCGCGTCTTTCATGAAGGCGACCCCGGCGCAGCGCCTGGCATTGTTGCAGGAGCTCGATAAGGAACAGCACGACTACTCGGAGAAGCAACGCGCAGAAGGGCGAAAGAAGTCGGACGCTTTTATCAATGACACCAAACAGCAGAACGCGCCGGAGGCCAAGATCAATCCGGCAACCGCGATCACGAGCGAGCCTCCGAATCCGAGTAAATATTTCCGCATGATGAAGGAGCTCGCGCTCCTTGGCTATTTCACCTCTGAGGTCGGGGCGACGCAGGCGCTCCGCTACGTGGAATCGCCGGGGCGCTACGATCCTTGCGTGCCTTACAAGCCCGGCGAAAGGGATTGGGCATCCCACGCCTGAAGGAGAGGGGCGGCGGAATTTTTACCCGGTGGACTTCGACCCGAGACTTCGGAGGTCGAGCCATTTTGCCACCGGGCCAACCGTCGCCAGCGCCAGAATCGCCGGCGCCGCGTTGAACGCCGTCGGCAGCGGCCATCCCTTGTCGGACGCGAACCGGATCAGCGTCTCCATCACCGCGATCGAGACCGCGACTACGATCTGGCGGCCACGCCCGCGCACCACGGTGCGCGGGTCCGTAATCATGAAGAAAACGAACAACTGATACATCGGTCCGGTGATCGGGGCGATCTCCGGCAGCACGGGCATGCCGAGCGCGGCAGCGCGCACGCTGTTCAGCAGCAGGAAGCTCGCGACGTAGGTGAGCGTGATGTGAATGACTCCGACGCGTGCGGCGATGATCAGTCCGAAAAACCAGATGACCAGGTTCGTCGTGACATCGTTGCCGAATTGGTGGCTAAGAACGGAGACGCGGTCCGGCGCGGCTAGCAGCAGCGCGCTGATCGCGAAGTTCGTCGGATTCCAGAGATGGTTGCCGCGATATTGTAAAACGTACTTGGAGGAGATCGCGAGAAAGCCGCCTAACACGAACGGCCAGAGTGCGCCGCCCTGCGGCTTGATGAGCAGCGTGAGGCTGATGCCGCTGATGTAGGCGCTCAGAAGGTTGACCACCTTGCCACGATCGAACCAGGAGAGGAGAGCCTCGGTCGCCAGGCACACACCAAGCGCCAGCACCAGCCGGTCGTAGCTGCCGAGCATGTGGTAGCGAAGCTGCGCCGCCACCAGCACCAGCGTGATCAGAAACGCGATGAGATAGCGCGGATCGATCTTGCTTAAGCGCTCCCACCAGCGTGCGAGTCCATTTCGCTCCGCGCCAGTCGCCTGAATTGCATCGCTCACGGAGTTAGCGCTCCGGCTCGGTGATGGTGACGAACCGATTTGTATTCCTAACGACCTTTGGTTGGCGCACTGAACGGGGCTGATGTAACATCGCTCGGCTATGCAACCTCAATTGGCAATGACAACGGAGAAGCCATGCGACCGTCTAGACAACCATTTTGTTTTACCCTGCTTTTTGTGGTTTCCACTGGTGTTATATGTGGGGCTCAAACTGCTGACACCAGGATACCGGTGGTCCTCTCGACCGATGTCGGCAACGAGATCGACGACCAATGGGCCATCACCTATCTGCTTCTCCAACCCCGGTTCGAAGTGCTTGGTGTGATGTCGGCACACGCCCCATCGATCAGTGCACCCGCCGGACAGACGTCTTACCGCATCCTCGTCGATGTGGTCGAGAATCGTCTGGCGATGAGTACGCACCCGCCTCTCGTCGAAGGAGGGAGTCTTGCTTTGCAGGACGCAAAGACGCCACGCATGAGTCCGGCCGTTCACTTTCTTGTTGAGACTTCGAGGCGCTTCACTAGAGATAACCGCCTGACCGTGCTTATGATCGGCGCCGCCACGGATGTGGCGTCCGCGATCCTTACCGACCCAACCATTGTTGACCGTGTTCGCGTCATCCAAATGGGCTTCCCCGATGAGAAAGGTGGCGATGAGTTCAACATTGCCAACGACGTGCATGCGGTGCAGGCGATCCTCGACTCAAAGGTGCCGCTCGTCATCGGACCCGGCAACGTCTGCCGCGCAAGTCTCTCGCTCAGCTTGGATCAAGCGAGGACAATGCTAGCCACCCGCGGAGCAATCGGAGGATGGCTGTGGGAGGAATACCAAGCGTGGTACTACCGTGCGGTCAAGCCACTCAGGGTCGACGATTTCTCCAAGCCATGGGTCATTTGGGATACCATCACTCTCGCTTACGTCTTGGGAATGACCGAGCAGCACACGTTGCCGCGACCAAGGATGCGTGACGACATGACGTTTGAGCAGGTCAAGACCGATCGGACCGTCACCTGGATCACGGACGTTGACGAGGCGCGAATGTGGGCTGATTTCTTGAGCCTCATCGATGCTTATCAGCGAACGCACGCAGTCGGAACCAGGAGTGGGGTCGGTCGTTTGACGTTTATGATGCCCTGACCGGAGCAGGTGTGGCGTCGCTCATGGCATCACCGCTCCGGCTCCGTGACGGTGACGAAGCGATCGATGGCGGGACGCTGGAGCACTTGCTGCGTTCCCGACGGCCAGTGAATGACGACGCGGTCAACCCATTCATGAGATCCAAGCCCGAAGTGCAGCCGCCGATCGTTCTGGCTAGCGAATCCCGATCCGCCGTCGACGATCCGCCGCTGCCTGAGGTCTCCAGACTCGAGCACCACCTCGGCGCCGATTGCGCTGCGGTTGCTGCGCGTGCCGACCAGCTTGAATGCGATCCAGTGATTGGTGCTGTCGGGATAGTCGCGATACAGAACAGCGGGCTGGTTCTGGTTTGCGACGATCACATCCACCGCGCCGCGATTCGAGAGGTCGGCGAGCGCAACCGCCCGGCCGTCGTACGTGTCCGTTACGCCGACCTTCTTCGCCACATCCACCCACCCGGCGACGCCGCGATTGATGTACACCCGTGATCGCTCGTAGCCGGACAGGCTCGCGTTCCCGAATGCAGGCCAGGTCGCCGCATCCTCGAAGAAGCGGCCGTTGGCGCCGGCGATTTTCGACATCGCGTACCAATAACTCTTGTTAGGATCCGCCGAGATGAATCCATTGGCTACGAACAGCTCGTTGGCCCCGTCGTTATTGAGATCACCAAACTGCGCACCCCAGGCCCAGCCCGCGTCGGCAATCGCGCCTTCGGCGACGTTGCGGAACCGTCGCGATTCCGGCATCTCGTTGAGCCGCAGGTTGTTGTTTTGAAAGAGGTATCCGCGCTCGGAGATGTTGGTGACGAATGCATCGAGCCGGCCGCGATTGAACGCATCGCCAAGCGTGGCCGACATGCCGCTCTTGGATTCGCTCTCCAGACCAGCGGTAGTGAGAACGAAGCGACGTCCGTGGTCGTTGAGATAAAGCTCCTCTGGGCCGTAGTCGTTGGCGAGATAGATGTCCGGCCAGCCATCGCCGTTGAAGTCGGCCGACGCTGCTGCCAGCGTCCAACGTGTGCTGCCGACGCCCATTTTGTCGGTCACGTCCTCGAACTTGCCATTGCCCAGATTGTGAAAGAGCAGATTCTTCCCGCCGTTGGTCGCGAACTCGAAGCTGTTGTGCATGATCTTGGTAGTCGTGAGGTGCCATAGATCAATGTCGCTTCGGAAATACGCCGTCACGTAGAGATCGAGCAGGCCGTCGCGATCGTAATCGAGCCAGATCGCGCCATTGCTATTGACCCAGCGGCGCAGACCAGCCTTTTCGGTGACGTCCTCGAAGTGGTGGCCGTCGACATTTCTGAACAGCGCCAGATAACCGTAGCGGTACACCAGCACGTCCTCGCGACCATCGTTGTCGAAGTCGCCCCACACCGCTCCCATCGACACGCCGTCACCCGGCTCGTTGAGATCCGCCAGTCCCGCACTCGCGGCGACCTCCTCGAACGTGCCGTCGCCGCGATTGTGATAGAGCGCGTTGGGCTCACCGAAGCGACTGTTGGTGAAGTAAAGATCGGGCTTTCCGTCGCCGTCGAAATCGGCAACGGACACCGACGCTCCCAGGGCCGCTACGTGCGGCTCGATGCCTGCGATCTTTGGATCGAAGGTCGGCCGGTGGTGCACGAAGCTTATGCCGGCCGCCATAGTCTCGTCACGCAGCACGAATCCGGGATGCGCAGCGTCTGCGGCCGCGCGACTCGGCCCGCGATCCAGTCGCATCGCGAGCAGGAGGGCGGCAAGAAAGGGTACGGCGATGATGACGCGCCGAATCGCGGGGCGGGGGCGGTGCAACACGAGTCAGAGTATAACGTCCGTCCCTCGCGCCAGCGACAGTGCTCCAGCGGTGAAGGTATGCGTGGCGTGGACGAATGGCCGAGTGTCGATTTCGCCGATGGCCTTTCAAATGCACCTCGCCGACCCTTGCGTTGACAGCAAATGCGCTGTCCAAGCAGGTCGTCAGCACTTCCCTTCGCCGGAGCTTCTATGAAACCATTGCTTCTTCTCTCGGTCATCGCACTGCTTGCCGCCTGCGGCCAAAGCCCGACGGCACCCTCGACGCAATCCGGCGTGCGGTCGAATCTTTTGGTAGTGCCCGCCGGTGGGATACGCGCAGCCGTCAACCCGTCCGGCACGGGGCAGCCCGGAGCAAGTTGTCAGTCGGAGCCGACACAGCCCAACGGATTTGGCACAGCTGGCTTTACTCATGCCACTGCCGTTTACGCTGGAAGTCCTGGCACGCCATCGCTGGCGAACGGTAACTCACACGCGGTATCGCAATACGATGTAGCCTGTTACCAGCTCTCCAACAAATAGCCAGGCCCCTTCACAACTGAAGCCCCGTAGCCGGTGATCCGGTCGCGGGGCTTTTCTCGTCGGCGATATAGCCAGCGACGGGTGTTGTATCTAAGATCTGGTTAAAACGGACAATTTCCGGGATTCGCCGCATCAATACGCGTTGGACTACCCGCGGGCACGAAGAAGGTCACCAAATTGTTCACTTCCACCGCTCCTTCGTTGCGCGCGATCCCCACATCCCCGCCTTCCTCAATGAATACGGTACCGGCGGGATGAACCGTGCCGGTGCAGGTAGGATCGTTCCCATGGTAGAACGTGACCGTTCCGGTTTTTACGACGACAATCACGGGACCGGGATGTGAGTGCCAACCTGAATGCCCACCGGCTGCTATGGTTACGTTCGCGACTGCGATGTCGGTGTTATCGTGCGACTTGAGCTCGGCCTTATAACCATCCGCGTTGGAATGAACGCTAAATGTGCCGAGGTTGCCGCGTCCGATCGGTGTGCTGGTAAATCCAACTGAGGCGGTGAAGCGCGGCTCAGTGATTCCCGCGGTTGACAACTGTTTCGGTGTCGTCGTGTCTTTGCATGCGAGCGCTCCGGTAGCGACGGCCACCACGGCTATCAGGACTCGATGCGGGCGAAGCCATTCTGCGATCATCGTATCGCACTCCTTCGAGCAGAAGGCGGACCGCTTGCGACCCGTTCGCGTCATTCGGCGCGGTGCGCGCGATCTTCTTTGCCGACTGTTCTAAGCGAAACTATGACGACCGCGATCGCTCGGATAGACCTCGAAGTTCCATCTACTGGCCCTCAGACTCCTTTCGAATGCCCGCGCGCTTTACGAATGCGACTTCTGTGAACGCGGGGCGTTGCGTGAGCAGCCAACCGATGAACGCTCCAAAAATCAAATTGGAGGAGGCTGTTTCTACCAAGTGAGCCATTCGCACAGGCTCTGGCATGTACGGATTGGGAAGCAGAAGTTGGGCATTCATAACTACGGCGAACAGCAACCCGATCGCGAGAGCCGTTTCGGGCCACTTTCCTTTCAGCATCCGAATAACAGGCAGGGCGAGCGCGACCCAACACATCGCCCGCACGATTTGAAAAGGTATGAGCCAGGGCGTATTTCGTAGCACCTTTCCCATCTGACCCACAAAACCGCCTTCGTCAATCCCACCGTAATACTCACGCACCGCAGGATTCCGCCAGGCGATGAAGTAACCAAAGGTGAAATACAGAATCAGATAGGCGAGGGCGATGACGACGAGTTTCCACGCCCATTCGCTCGCCGGTATGACCAAGCGAGAATTTGGCTGGGTGTCCACGGCCTCGGCTTTTCTCTTTCCCAAAATGAGAACAGCCAGCACCGAAAATGGGGCCGCAATCAGGGCACCCATCAGAAACAGGCGCGGCAACATGCCCGGTGGGAGGCGGGTGAGAAAAACCGCCGACTCGATTTGCGACATGAAGGTGGTCACGCCGTAGAAGACGAAAAAGACTGTAGCAGTGAGTCGCCAACCGGTCCAACGTGAACGAAGGATGAGATAAGTCAGAACCGCGGTTTCCAAAAAGCACACTGTCAGCAGTGGCAGGGCTCCCGCGGCTGGTTGTCCGGACGTTTGAGAATTGCCTGCTATCCCAACGACTCCAGCGGCTACACCGAAGCAGATGAACAGAATGATCGTCAGGACGATGACTCTCAGAACGACGAAAGCAGCAGTCTTCATCGCGGCGACGATGCGCGGCCCTTCACGACGCGCGTGTCGTACTCGCGCAGGTAGCGCTGGTGCTGCGGATCGGTCGGGTACGCTTCGGCGGACCTATAGGGGTATGCCTGCACGCCATGGAATGGGAGGGGTTCCACCGTGGTGCCGAACGCCGTGTTCAGATCCGAGTCCTTGATCCACCCGTCGGTGTAGAGCAGGAAGTCGCGCTTCCAACCCGGCGGCAACGACTTCGCCGAGCTTGCATCGAACTGAATGGTCGCCTCGTCCCCCGGTCCCATGATCACGTACATGTCATCAGGATTCCGGAGCAGCGGCAACACATCGCCGAAGCGCGTGAAGGCGCCCTCGATCGGCCGCCAGGGTGACTCCTTCGCCACATCGTCGTAGGCGAACCAGTACGGTCCGTAGCGGCCACCCTTGCGATACATGCGGGAGAAGCCACGGAAGTGGAGGTCTGCCGATATGGGTGCGAGCGTCGTGGTCTTTACCTGGCCGTTCGCGAGATCGCGAGACACAAATGCCTGGTCCCAGTAGATCTGCATGTTCGTGCGAATGCGCACGTGATGATCCGGCGTCGGAAACTTCCCGGCCAAATCGACCACAATCGTTTTGTCCTTCCCCGACGGGAATCCGATGTTCGCGATCGCGGTTTGCCATCTGCCGTTTTTGTCACGCACCTCGAGGGAAGGCGATGCGACCTTGATCGCGGATTGCTGCCCGAGCGCGACGTTGATGCTGGCGTCGGTGGGATAGATCCAGCCGCGCAAAAAGAGGTAGGCCCCAGGGCGGCCGGCGGCTTCGCCAAGATCCATGATGAGATCGTGCGGCTCGACCACTCCCTGATACTTCGTCGGCGTGAGGTTCGAGACATACACGTCGTCACTTTCGCGCAAAGCCGGCAAGACGTCGTTACCCCGCTCATCCATCGCCGTGATTGGCAGCGCGCGTTGCGTGACCTGGAAAAGGCGGAGTTTCACCGGCCCCGGAGGCACGAAGCGCTCGTCCACGAATACGTCCACGGAATCCGGATGATCGACGGCGAGCAGCTTGACCTCGTCGGCGTACGCCGTCTCCCATAGCTCCTCGGTGAGCTGGAGAACGTAGCGCCCGTCGCGCGGCGCTAGCGCGTCGCCCGGAATGCGGAGGTATTCCTGCGACGCGCCGGCAGGAGCGAAGGCGCCCGTGCTGCCTCCACCCATGAGGCCGAGCGGCATTCCCAACGCACTGCGCCACATTGCATCGGTCACGAAGCGGAAGCGCTTCCCGTCCCACGTGTACGCGAGCGCGCACGATCCTTTGAGCATCTCGCGCTCGACAACATCCTGATCACCGCCCGGGAAGTAAATGGTTTGTGGCACGCCGTTCGGCCACTCCACGCGGAGCACGTCGGCCTTGAGGTGCGGCCCCAGACCAAAGTGTGTCACGCGACTGGTGGCGACGCGCGTCTGGTAGATCTCACCCGCTCGAAGCTCCAGCCTCGCGCCGATCCCGAACGCGTTATTCTTGCCGCTTCCGTTGCGGAGGCCTTTTAGCTCCACGTTCACCGCGAGGTTGCTGTTCCCGAAATCGTTGCGGAGTAATCGCGGAGCACCGGTGGCGTCCATCAGAAAGAGATCTTCGTCACCATCACCATCGACGTCCGAGACGGCGATCGCCGACGCTCCCGCCGCCCTCACTGGAGCCGGGATCAACGTCGACCGATCGAGAAACTTCCCCGTGCCGTCGTTTCGAAAGAGGAATACCGCGTTGGAACTTTTTTCGGGCACCGATTTCCCACCCGCGAGGGAACTCTTGTCGCCGATGGGCGCGCCTGTCACTACGAGGTCGAGCCAGCCGTCGTTGTCGTAGTCCACGAACGTCGCCGACAATCCCGCTGTAGAGCGGAGCGCCTGAAGCGCGGCACTCGAGCGTCGGTCGCGAACGAAAGTACCGTTTCCCTTGTTCAGCCAAAGCGTCGGCTCGCCGCCGTTCGTGCTCGCGACGAAGATATCGAGGAAACCGTCGTTGTTATAATCGCCCACCGCCGCGGCCCCCGACCCGCCGCTTGTTGCCAATCCGCTGGCGGC
>DASWGL010000310.1:0-2600 GCA_036393735.1 Gemmatimonadaceae bacterium
GTCTGCCACGCCCGTACCAAGGTGTCACGCCGGGGCGTCGGCAGAGCTCATCGACGAGTGCGCCTTCGCCTGGTCCCCGGCGGACGAAGACGCGAAGACCAGCTTCGCGATGGACTTCGAGTTGGTCTGTGGTGCCGCCGGATGCAACGCAGTCAGCGATGACGAGCGCGCTGCTGAAGCCAGCTATCGTGCGGTTTCGGGTCATCGCGCGGCCCGCGCTCCATGAGTCATCTGGAGCAAATTCGCTTACGATCGCCAGTCGGCCGGCTTGGACTTCACGGTGGCGCGGCCATCGAGAGCGGAGCAGACCCTCGGCTGCAATCCCGAGAACGGCGCCACCCGCTTCAATGGCGCCCTCGAGCGCCTCGCGATCCACGCCAGCCGCAAGCCCACAGACAAGGACCTCGCCAGCTTTCGCGACAGCCCTTCCCGATTCTCGTGCGAAGGCGAGCCCCGGGGTACCTGACTTGCGACTCCCGCTGATTGCAACGCCGGGCGACTTCCAGACGTCCGGATTGCCGACTACTGTGAGTACCGTTGGCGAGCGATCCGGTCCGAGACGATGGACGAGATGCCGTGGGTAAATGGGATCGGTGATCGGAACTAGCTGGCCCCCCACAGATAGCAGGCGATCAAGAACGAACGCCTGGGCGGACACTTTCCCTTCCGCCTCAAGGAGATGATCTAAGACTGATGCATACCTGATGATATCAGGTGGCCTTTGCTCGGGGGCCAGGCGCACCAGATCGAGAAGGCCGAGGTGAGCTCTCCGATCCGCGGTAAGTACCAGGCCATTGATGGCGCGGCGTGGCTCGCCTTGGAGCCGGAAGGCTAGGGTCAACCAGTACGCCATTTCTCGACGGTCGTGGCGCTTCATGTGTCGTCTCGGTGCTTCGTGCGTGCCAGCACCAACGGATAAACGCTCGTGGGGCGAAGTACTTTGCTCGCAGCGATTAGCGTCTCGCCACTGTCGAGTACATCGTCGATCAGAAGCACGCATTTCAAATCCGCTTCGTCAGGAGCAGCAAACGCCTCTCGGATGTTTTGCTCCTTCCTTTGTCTGCTGCGGAACCTCTTCTGTGGCTCGGTTGAGCGGATCTTTTTGAGTTCCAACCAAGGGACGCCAAGACTCGTCGCGAGCGATCGAGCAAAATCGGCCACGATCGTGGAAGTGGTGGATGGAATCGACACGACCGCGTCGAACTTTGCGCCGCCATACGGAGCGTTCGGATCCCGGATCCGTTGCAAAGCAATATTGACAAGATTCGCCGGAAGGGGTGCGCCATCGTACTTTGCGCGCTTGACAGCCTCACCGATCTTGCCCAGGCCGTAGACACTTAGTGCGAGGCCGGCCTGGAAGTAGTTACGGTGCGCGCGAATGAGCGGAGAGAACCGAGCCAGGTACGCACGGGCCTTTCTTGAAGGCTCCACGAGTTCGGGAGGCTGCGTGGGGTTGCAGCCATCGCACTGTCCGCATGGTGGGGGCAGGGGATTATCTCCCATTGCGCGTGCGAGCGTAACCGCGCGACAGCCGTCGCTGTTCGCATACGCGAAGGCCTCTTGAAGAAAACGGCGGCGGACCTTAATTGCATTCTCGACCTCATCGGGTACGCCGGACTGCGCACCACCTCGCCAGGCATAGACGGACCGCTTCCCGTCGTGAGTACGATTACACAGGTTGTTCCGGACAAGGTCTTCTAGGATCTGTTGCACGGTCTGATCGGGAACGTCAGCGTGTACCACAATCTCCGTGCGGGTTGAGCAACCAGCTCGGAGCGCGTCCGTCACAGTACGATAGTCCTCCGGTGGTGCGCTGCTTCCGCGAAGGAAGGCGCTGTAAATGGGCTGAGCCTCGGGATCATGAATTGCGATCGCGCGCGCCGGCTGGCGATCGCGTCCCGCGCGGCCGATTTCTTGCACATAGCGCAAGAGGCTGTCGGGGAGCCCCACGTGAGCGATCCAGCGCACGTCCGCGCGATCAAGGCCCATTCCGAGCGCCGACGTCGCACAGACGACCGAGATCGCGCCAGAGCGCCACGACTGGAGGACCTCGGCACGTTGATCAGCTTGCATCCGTGCATGGTATGCGCCCGAGGAGATGCCGTTGTCCCGCAGGAATTCAGCAGCCATCTCGGTCTCGTCCTGCGTCAGCAGATAGGCAATGCCAGGGGCTCTATTTGACGTGCGTGCAACTTGAAAAAGTGCGGCGAGACGCTCTGCGAAGCCCACGACGGCCCAGCACGAGAGTTCAAGGTTGGGGCGATACGAACCAAGGCGCGCGACGTCGACGGGCTCGTCATTCGGACCGACCTGATCAATGACGTCGCGTACCACCGCGGCTGGAGCAGTCGCAGTCACCGCGAGAACGGGAGTACGGATGCCTAGACCCATCACGGTCTCTACAAGGCGCCGATACCAAGGCCGGAAGTCATGCCCCCACTGGCTGATGCAATGAGCCTCATCGATTACGACCCCTTTGATCTCCATGCGACCAACATGTTCGACCCAGAGCGCGTTGCCCTGCCGTTCGGGAGACAGAAAGAGAATGTCGAGTTCTCCGCGCACCGCACGTTCGAGGACTTCGCGCTGGGATGCTTCGT
>DASWGL010000311.1:0-3589 GCA_036393735.1 Gemmatimonadaceae bacterium
GGCCCCGCGAATCAACACGCGCGACTTCTATCCAGTTCGGGAAAAACGTGCTCCTGAACGCTACGGAGTCTGCTCCCCTCCGGCGCAGAATGATCGCCTGTGGATCTCCCGCACCTGGCCCGATCAGCGCATAGACGACGCTGTCGCCTTTCAAGGACGAATGCGCCAGGATCTGCTCGTAGATGCCATACGCGGGGGGCTGATTTGGAAATGCGACTGACGCCCGCCCATGGTACGGCTTGCGCCCCGAGAGAGTCGTGTCGCGTGCACCGGCCCGTGTGACCTCCACGACAGCCACTGAATCGTCAAACGTATCGACAACCTGAAGTCGTGGAGGCGCTGACGGATCCGCGTCCGCGCGACGCGCCGTTAAATGAAAATTCTTGAGCTGTCCTCGGGCGCCGAGATCAGCAACGTAGTGAAAGGTCTGCACGCGGGGGTTTCTCACTGCGACGTCTCCTTCGAGCTTACCAGGAGAACGAGTGTAACGCTCGATGGCGACGGTGTCGACTCCGAGGCGCGTGACGATGTATGCCGTGGTTGGAGCTTGCGCGGCGAGTGGATGGGCCGCGAGAAACATGACCGCTACTGCGATCCTGGCTGACATGGGTTCACCTTGTTGCAAGAGCGTGAGGAACTGGCTTTCCTGGCGTTAGATAGTGCAGTCCTGCATGCTCGAGTGCAACAGTTACACGGTGGCGCCCACGTCCGCGCTTTCCGTCTCTGAATAACTATCAGTAACGTACGCGGCAGCATCGTCCAGCGCGGCGGCGAGATCCGCCACGAGGTCGTCGGCGTGTTCGATTCCGACCGAGAGCCGCAGCAGCGAATCCTCGATTCCAGCGGTCGCTCGTGCCGCCTCATCCATTGACGCATGCGTCATCGTTGCCGGATGCGCGACCAGACTCTCGACACCTCCCAGCGATTCTGCAAGAGTGAAGCACTGAAGTGCGTTGACGAACCGCTCCACGCCATCGATTCCGCCGTTTACTTCGAAGCTCACCATCGCGCCGAAGCCACCCTGCTGCGACGTGGCAACGCTGTGCCCGGGGTGAGAGCTCAGTCCCGGATAGTAGACACGCTTTACAGCAGGGTGGTCGCACAACAGCTCCACCACGCGCGCCGCGTTCTCACAGTGCACACGCATCCGCGCATGAAGTGTCCGCACCCCTCGCAGTGTGAGAAAGCTGTCGAAGGGAGCACCTGTGATTCCGAGGCAGTTCGCCCACCAGGCGAGCTCCTCGACTAGCCCCGCATCCGCCGCCACCACCGCGCCGCCGACCACGTCGCTGTGTCCGTTGAGGTACTTCGTGGTAGAGTGGACTACGAGGTCAGCGCCGAAGTCGATGGGCCGCTGTAGCACTGGCGAGAGGAAAGTATTGTCCACGGTCACGATCGCCCCGACGTCATGCCCCGCCTCGATCACCTGAGCAAGATTCGTCACCCTGAGTAGCGGATTGCTCGGCGTTTCTATCCAGAGCAGTTTCGGCCGGTGCAACTTCACCGTCTCCACGGCCGCTTCATTGGTGAGATCCACGAACGCAACGTCAAATTGCCCGCGGGCAGCGAGGGAGCGCAGAATGCGATGGGTTCCGCCGTAGCAGTCGTGAGCGGCGAGAATGAGATCTCCGGGACGAACGAGCTGCAGCACCAAGGCTACCGCCGACATTCCGGTGCTCGTCACGACTGCTCCCTCTCCATCCTCGAGCTCAGCCAGCGCATTGGCGAGGTACTCGCGCGTGGGATTGCCCGTGCGCGTGTAGTCGTACACCCTCTTTTTTCCGAACCCTTCAAACGCGAATGTCGAAGAGAGATGGATCGGGGGCACTACCGCGCCATGGTGCAGGTCGGTCGCTATTCCCGCGCGCACCGCGCGCGTTGACGGCCGCTGCGGCGGACGTGTCGATGAATGTCTGATCTCGTCGCTCATGACACTGCCTCCGCTTCGAGCCGAAGCAGCTCGTTTATAAATGGAGTAACACGTGAGGAATCACCGAGGAACGCATCATGGCCGAGAGATGAGTCGAGCTCGATGAGCTGGCTGGGGCCGCCGAGTCTCTGCGCGAGCTCCCGACTTTGCGCGACCGGCACAAGCCGATCACTGCTAATGGCAATCACGGTCGCCGGGACGGTGATATCCTCGGGGCGGATTTTGTGGAGGTCGAGAGAGAGCGAGAGCGCGTTGTACCTCTCTGACGTCCACTGGTCGGCGAACTGTTCGCCGCGCTTCTTCAGGTAGCCGCCGATGCGATCCTCGACAAGACTCGAATCGCTCCGATCACATCCTTCGAGGCGTTCCTCGAAGTACCGAGGGGTCAGATAGCTCGTCATCGCGATGCCGCGCGCGATCGCCAATCCGTCCCGCTCCCGGCCCACAGCGCTGCCAAGCGCGACGACGCGCCGCTGAAGATGTCGGAGAGCGGTCGCGATCGGGTCGCTCTCGTGTGCCGCGCTGATCACGATCAGGCGCCCTGTTCGCGCCGGAAACGCGACGCCGAACGCAAGCGCGACCATTCCTCCATAGGATGCACCTACCACTGCGTGAAAACTTCGAACGCCGATTCGATCGAGAGCAGTAGCAAGGACTTCAGCTTGATCGGCTGTGGTAACAGGCGCCGAACCTTTTCCGCTCGCGACGTAGTCGATGCCGAGCACTCGAAACCGTCGGGTGTCGATTGCGCGGCCAGGCCCAACGACATCCTCCCACCTTCCTGGAGACGAATCCGAGCCGGACGATGTGACGTGCTTCGACGCGGAGATCCCGCCGAGCACGGCTATGACCGGCGCTCCGCGTGGTCCAACGATCTCGCAGTGTACTGCCGCCGCATCGAATTCGCCGAAACTACATGAAGATTCGACCGTGGACGGGTCGGTCGGGACGCTCGGCGCAACCAGGGCGGTGGGAAAGTCCTGGAGCGCGGGTCCGTGGTCGATTTCGAGCTGTTGCTGAGTAGTCATGGGGAGTCTGGTTGATTGACTCCGCGCATAAAGCAGAACGCCCGAGGCTGTGTGGCCGCGGGCGTTCCTCGCTTTTTAGCATTTATTTAACGTGGCTGCAATACGCGGCAAATTACCACAGGGACTTCAGTTGTACCGGCATTATATCTCGACCTGGGTCTCCGGTCAAGAGCCAGCGCCTACAGCACTGCGAGCACCTCAGCGGCAACTGCGAGAAGAGCTAGGTAGAAGGTGCGAGGTACTGGGTGCGAGGTAGGAGGTAGAAGCGCCACGAAGTTGCGCGTTACCTCAGACCTCGAACCTAGCACCTCGCACCGTCAACCTTACTCCCCTCGCAGTTGCAGTAAAAAAAGAAAAGCGGGAGCCGCATAGCGACTCCCGCTTGAGATCCTGGAAAGCTGCCAGTTGCCAGCTAGTACATCCCGCCCATACCGCCGGGCGCGCCGCCGCCCTGAGCGCCAGAGCCTGCCGGCTCCTTCTTCTCGACGATGATTGCTTCCGTCGTAAGGAGCAGTGACGCGATCGACGCCGCGTTCTGCAACGCGGTGCGTGTGACCTTGGTCGGGTCGATGACGCCGGCCACAACCAGATCCTCGTACTCATCGGTCAGAGCGTTGTAGCCGTAGTTGAT
>DASWGL010000312.1:0-2004 GCA_036393735.1 Gemmatimonadaceae bacterium
TGCCCGCAATGGTTGGCATCACGCCGTCGAATACCTTGCGGTGGGACTCGTCCTCGTTGAAGCCCAGATACATGAAATCTCGCAGGTACCCGCCAGTCTGCGAGGCGCCGGTAGAATAGACGCGGCGAATGCCCGGCCCGAGCGGATTGGGATTGCCGGCGGCGTCCGCCGTCTCATAGCACTACTGCGTCGGAACGAGGCGGCGCTGAAGGCGGACTGGAACTGGCTTTGGCCGGATCAGGGGAGCGCGCCAAGCGATCGTAGCGACAGGGGAAGTGCGGAATCGAGGATCAGCGCAGGACGAAAACTGGCTACAGACGGGCGACAGGATCTGGATGGAGTCCACGGAGGTGTCACGTGGACTATGTCATGGACTCTGGAGCACAGAACAGACTGGTTCAGTTCTTCGAACGAATTGGTGCTGTGCTCGGCAATAAGAAACGAAAGGCGTCGTTTGCCACGTATGCGATGGGACTTCTTGGGGAGGGCGACCGAAAGAGCATGGAACCAATTGCCGCGCGTGCTTGCGGAACCCTGGCCGAAGTCGAAGCCCTGCATCAACGACTCGGTCATTTCCTGACCGACTCGACATGGGATGACCGCGAGGTACGGAAAATTGCCGCGGCTCTCGCGATTGCCAAGATGACCGAGCGGGAACCGATATCCAACTGGATTGTCGACGACACCGGGTTTCTAAAGCAGGGGAAACACTCTGTCGGCGTGGATCGGCAATACACCGGCTCAGCGGGGAAGGTGACGAATTGCCAGATAGGGGTGAGTCTGAGCGTGGCCACGCGTACAGAGCATCTCCCTATCGATTTCGAGCTCTACTTGCCTCGGAGCTGGACAGAAGATGCGGCTCGCCGCCAGGAGGCGCGGATTCCGGATGAGGTGCAATTCAAAACCAAGTCGGAACTGGCGTTGCAGATGATGGACCGCGCGATTGAAGACGAAGTCCCTCGAGGTGTGGTGCTCGCCGACGAAGCATATGGCAACTCGAATGAGTTTCGAGCCGAGGTGACAAAGCGAGAGCTGGAGTACGGGGTGGCGGTCAACTCAAACACCGGCGTCTGGGTAGTCGACCGCAAGGGCGGTCTTGGGCGAGTCCCCTGGAGTGTGAGGGAAATTGCACTCAACCTCGGGGCGAAGCATTTTCGGCGAACAACGTGGCGCGAGGGAACGCGAGGGTGGTTGAGCGCGAAGTTCGCGGCCCGCCGAGTGGTTACGGCGCACAATGATGGGCACCCGGCCAGCGAACGAGAACCGCAATGGCTGTTGATGGAGTGGCGGGACGACGAACCCGAGCCTGCACATTTCTATCTGCTCACCGTGCCACGACAGACATCAAGAAAGCAGATGGTGCGCATCCTCAAGGAGCGATACCGCACCGAGCGCGCCTACGAGGACCTCAAAGGCGAGCTCGGACTGGACCACTTCGAAGGTCGTCGGTTTGGGGGCTGGCAACATCACGTATCAGTCGCTCTTGCGTGCTACGCGTTCATCACAGCGGAGCGGGTCCGGTCTTTTTTTCCCTCGGCCGGATGGAAAACTGCAACCCCTCCGAACCGAGTCGAGACCGGAACGACACTTTCCGGATTCGTTCATCACGGCACGTCTTGCAATCGCACGGGTGCTCAGCAGCTGGCTACCGCGATGCCCGCTATGTCATCACAAAGCTCATCCCCGCGGCGCACTGCTACAGATCTGACCCAGTAGTGCTAAGCGACACCCGCCCGCGCAGCGATCAAAACTTCGCGCCACCTATCCCTGCCGAACAGATGGCGGCGCTCCGCGCTGGCACAGACCTCCCGTGAAGAAAACGACGAAAATAGGTAACAATTTTCCCAAACCTTCTGTCTGACCGGTCGACAGACGACTCTTTCGCCGGGACCGTCGGTGTGGCGCTCAATCCAGAGAATCAGTGCAGGAGCTCGGCCGGTCTCGGGAGACCGGAGAACGCTATCCCGACAGATGCCTCGGCCGGGACCTATTTCCCTCGCCCTC
>DASWGL010000313.1:0-14835 GCA_036393735.1 Gemmatimonadaceae bacterium
TTCACGAGTGGAATTGCGATTCCCGCGCGCACAATCGCGGAATTCTCGCCGCCGTAGCTGTTCACCCGCTGAAGCTCTCCCTCACCGCGGATACCACCGGCCCAGGGAAGCACCAGCTGCTCGGCGCGAACTCCGACAATGCTTTGCTGGTTGACGAAGCCGCCTCTGTCACGCGTCTGCTCGATTCGTGTCTGCAGCTCGAACACGCCGCCGGCGCTGGACCACCCGGCATTCGCCGTCCAGTAATTCCGCGGCGTGCGATCCGTCACGACGCTCTGGCCGGCCGGGGAAACGGTACGCGTCACGTTGCCGAGATAGGCGGAGCTGTTCAGGTAGTACTGGCGGAGGTAGGTGCTGAAGCTGATTCCGAGCTGCTTTTCACGGCTGCCGAAAGCGCCCCCGCTGTTGGACGGAGTCGCGCGCGATGTCGCGTCGAAGAAATACGAGCGCGCCTCGATTGCGATGGTCGTCGCCTCACGGATCGCGAACTGCGGCCGCAGCGAGAATCCGTTCGATTTCAACCCGGCGAACACCGACGTCGCGTCAGATGTGCGCCAGGCGCTCGCGCTCACGTTCATGCGCGACGACAGGCGCTCGGACACATTCGCCAGCAGCTCGTCTGTCGCGCGAGCGAATGCGTCGCTACCGCCGGGGGCATGCGTCACGCGAAACTCCTCATTCCCCTCCCCGGCGGTTCTCACAAGTCCGCTCGACCATCCCAGCCCGCTGCCATCCAGAAAGCGTCGCTCCGCGATCTCAGCCTTGAACGTGCTGCCGAAGATCGAGGGAACCGCTGCGCCGATTCCAAATGCGTCCAATTGTCGAGGTGATGTCCCGGCATCCGCGAGATGAGAGATCGACGTGCTAACCTGAGCGTCGCCCAATTGATGCTCGGCGCGCAGTCCGACCATCGGCTTCCGCTCGGTTGATCCTACCGGCGCCAGCGACAGCGCACCCATGCTCAGCAATGCCCATCCCGGATGTTGCAGATGCAGCAGTGCACCTTGCCCGTACGGATAGAGTCCCGTGAGATCTGAAAACGACGTACCCGTGTTGCCGAGACTGAGCTGGCCCGACGGAGCCAAGAGCGTCAGTGACGCCGCGGATTGAAAAGTGCCGAGGTGGGCGAACGCGTTGCTGGCTGCACCGCCGCGTGCGACGCCCTGGGACATTCTGGCGTCGATCCGAACTGAGTCGTACAGTGCGCCGGTCGCCGATAGCGTTACGACGCTGTTCGCACGCCCGTTTTCATCCGTCGCGTGCGAGACCGACGAGGTGACGAGAGGTCCTGCCGCGCGTCCAATCGAGCTCGAGTTGAAAACTTCGACGGTCATAGTCTCGGATGCGAGACGCTCCGCACCGGAGCGCAAATCGATCTGTACGAACGAGGAGCCCGTGCTCGAGAGCGCGGGGACCTTGAGGCGAACTCGTCGCTTCAGCGTTTCGCCTGGCCCAATAACGAGCGGCGCCGGGTGGATCTCTCTCGTTGCCCACCCGGTTGGAAGCGTCAGCTGTGCGGTGACCGTCTCAACGGCATTCCCCGTGTTCGATATCTCGAACGGGAGAATGACATCGTTACCGGCCTGGGCGTTGATTGGGCCCGTTCCTGGACGAAGCCGAACCTGGCGGACCAGGTTGACGTCGATCTCGACCGGTACTATGAGCGTCGGCGAGACGGGTGACGAGAATCGCGCTTCAGCAGCGACGAGACGGCCCGCCAGCGCGCTAGCCGGGATCCCAATCGTTACTCCGACCCGACTTCTGGTGGAGATGGGCAGCGTGCGTGTCCTCGGCCCGAGCACGACGAAATCACCACGCGGAATGACCTCTACCTCGAGCTTCATCACCTGCGCAAAAGCGTCGGGAATGGGAATCGAGACGACCTGAAAGCTGCGCGGCGCGCCTGACACTGTCACGGATGGGAGCGTGATCTCGATATCTCTCGTCGAGTCGGCGGTGCCTGCGTTCAACATCGCGACCGAGACGGTGCTGGCCGTGCCGGGCTGGCTTGCGCCCGTCTGAGCTTGAGCGACGGAAGATATCAGTCCCGCGCAAGTCAAAGAGAGCGCGGCAACATACGCGCGTTCAGACCGCATCACGGCACTGTTTGCGAAAGAGTGATCTGGTAGTTCGCCGAGTACGTCGCCGGCGCGTCGGTCGCCCAGGTGAGTATCATTCGGAAGAAGATCGTGTTGCTCCACGGATCATTCGACACGCCCTTCACGACGATTCGCTGCTCAACCTGGGCATCGGTAAGCGTTATCGAGTTCCACGTAGCCAGATCAGAGCGGCGCCACCGGAGATCGCCGATCACTTTGCCACCGCCGAGCGATGCGGAGGTCGACTTTATCGAAATTGTCGTGGTGCGGGACAATCCTGTTTGTGCGCTCACAGTAAATGTCACGCCACTCGCTGAGTTTATAAAGCCGGCGACGTAGTCGGCGGCGGTGGGAGCCGCGAACGTGATGGTACCGCCGGCTAATGTGAGCATGGTCTTCTGCGCCGCAAGCGGGTAGGCGAACAGCGCCAACGCTAGCAAGATCGCCGCGCTGGTGATGCCGGCATGGACCTTCCGCCCGAGGTTTGACACTAGTTCTACTTCGCCTGGTAATCGATCTGGCCTGCGACGAGCTCGGCGCCACCGAAGTCGATCAGTGCCAGCACGACGTAGTCTCCCGCGGCGAGATTGCCCGGCACATCGATCATTACTTTGCGCGTCGCGCCCGGAAGGGTGGGGAATTCCGGGATCGGAACCTCCGCCGCCAGCGAGTTGTCGAGGCGGCGAAACTCCAGACGCCCTTTCCCGAGCAGGTGCATTCCGCCGGTGTTGTGAAAGCGCACCGAGATCTGACGTTTCGTCGCCGGTGGAACGCTCGCGACGGTCTTGACCGGAGTCGTCGACGAAGTCGGGCGCTTAACAGGCACATCTTCGACTGCCACGTTCTCGATCGCGCCATCGCGCGAGAGGCCAGGCGGTGCAACGTACACTTTCACGCCCGTCCGGAAGATGTACTGCAGCGAGTTTCCCTTTGTGGAGGAGCGTTGCGGCACTTCCTCGACGAAGAAGATGTCCCAGCACTCCTTCGTCAACGCCGCACCCGGCTGAAGGGATAGGCGCACGATACGCGACCCGTGTGGCTCGACGCGGACCGATAGAGGCGAGACGCCGAGTATGGCGCCGCACGAGGTGCCGGTCGACCCGGTGGGCACGAACCTGTTATCGCCGTTCTCGAGGCGGTCCCAGTCGGAGCGGGTGATCGTCGCCTGCACGGCCTTGTCGGACGTGTTCGCCAACGAGAAGCTGGCGGACACCCGATTCGTGCCGGCGGCGAGCATCGTGACCTCGAGCGGATCTACCAGCAGCTGCGCGGACGCAGACTGCGAGACCACCACCCCTATGACAGCGCAAAGGGCGAGTACGGTTCCCCGCACTCGCCCTCCGCGCTCAACGCCCGCCCTTTCGGACGAGCGAGAGCGAGAATTAAGCATCAGTTACGGAGCCGTCAGGGTGAATACGATCGGCAAGCTGTAGGTACCTGGAGCGTTGCTTGCGCTCGTGAAGTCAGACACCCAGCTCGTTTTGAAAAAGGCCTGCGCTGCCGTACCGTTCGTCGAGCTCGCGCCCGAGGCAAACGTCGCGTCAGCTGCGGTGATCGCTGCGAAGCTGCCACCAGACGCGGTCGACCACGAAAGGTCGCTGATCGGCTTCACACCGGAGTTGCTGCCGGCGTAGGTCCAGTTCGTCGCGTTCTGTGACTTGATCTTCAGGGTCCAGCTTCTGTTCGCCTTGATGGTGAAGCTCGGGCCATCGTTCGCGAGAACGTTGCCGGCATCGACATCGTCAGCGGTAGGATTGGTCAGCGTGGTCGCCGCCGAGCTCATTCCGAGCTTGACCAGCGCGCCAACGGTGACCGAGGCGGTATTGGTGGTGTTACACGTGCCAGCGTTGCCGCTGCACTGTGCGTTAGCCTGGCTTGCGCCGATGGCTGTTCCAAGCACCATCGCGGCCAATAGGGAACGGGTCGCTCTCATTTTCGATTCTCTCCAAGAAATTTGATGGTGCCGATGCCAAGCCAGAGGCTCAAAACCGGTCCTTTCAAGCGGTTGGGTAACTGCATTTCACTGTGGTGCGCTGTACCTATAAGACGAAAACGGACTGTCCCTGTAACCGGGTTTTCACCCTTATTTCAGAGACAAATCCGTTGACTTTTCGGTGCGCACTTGGCGCGATCGTTTGGTGGTTCTGTGAACGACTTGAGGCCATCTACATGGCCTCAATGAGCTGTTATGCTTGACCAATCAGTGAAACGTTTTCTACATCCGCGGCGATGCAAAATTGCGTCGGGGTTTGTTCGGGCGCGGCTGCTAACTCCTTGTGGGCGAATATGATCGCAACACCTGCGCGGTTTCCGATTAGCTGGTAAGGAATCACCCCTCCTTGTCTTCGTACTGATCCTTGAGACTGGCGACGACATTCGGATCCGCAAGCGTAGTCATGTCGCCCAACGCGCGTCCTTCCGCAATGTCACGCAGCAATCGACGCATGATTTTTCCCGACCGTGTTTTTGGAAGATCGGCGGAGAACAAAATGTCGTCCGGACGCGCGAGCGCGCCGATTTTTTTCGCGACGAATTCTCTCAGCTCATCGCGCAGCGCGGGACTCGCTTTGCTCTTGTCCCGAAGGGTAACAAACGCCGCGATTGCCTGGCCCTTCAGCTCGTGTGCCTTGCCGACCACAGCTGCTTCCGCCACCGCTGGATGCTCGACGAGCGCCGACTCGACCTCCATCGTGCCGATGCGATGCCCCGCCACGTTCAGCACATCGTCGACGCGCCCGAGAATCCAGAAGTATCCATCGCTGTCACGCTTCGCTCCGTCACCAGGGAAATAGAGATCGGGACGGCCAGGCCACTTCGTGAAATAGGTTTGCACGTAGCGTTCGTCATCGCCCCAGATGGTGCGGAGCATCGCCGGCCACGGCTTTGTGAGCGCGAGCAGCCCTCCACCAACCTCGATGCGCTTGCCGGTGGAATCGAGGAGATCCGCGCTGTAGCCAGGAAGCGCTTGCGTCGCGCTTCCCGGCTTTGTCGGTGTGATTCCCGGCAACGGAGAGATCACGATCGCTCCGGTCTCCGTCTGCCACCACGTGTCGACGATCGGACACCGATTGCCGCCGATGTGTTCGCGGTACCACATCCACGCTTCGGGATTGATCGGCTCGCCGACGGAGCCGAGGAGGCGGAGGCGCGAGAGGTCATGCTTCGCGGGATACTCGTCGCCCCACTTCATAAACGCGCGAATCGCCGTCGGCGCCGTGTACAGGACCGTGACGCCGCGTCGCTCGCAGATGTCCCAGAAGCGATCTCTTTCAGGCCAGTCGGGCGCACCTTCGTACATCACGCACGTGGCACCATTCGCCAGCGGACCGTAGACGAGGTACGAATGCCCTGTCACCCAGCCAATGTCGGCGGTACACCAGAACACGTCAGCGTCTTTAAGGTCGAATACCATTCTGGTGGTCGTCGCAACGCCCGTGAGATAGCCTCCCGTCGTGTGCACGATCCCCTTAGGCTTGCCGGTAGTTCCCGATGTGTAAAGGATGTACAGCACGTCCTCCGCATCCATTGTCTCCGGCTCGCAATTGAGCGGCGCGTCCTGCATGAGACGATGCCACCACTGATCGCGACCCTCCTTCATGGTTGCGAACGCTTCGTCTCCCGCCCCACCGGGCCGCCGCTGCACCACCACTACGTGCTCGATCGACGGAGTCGTCTCCAATGCTTTGTCCGAATTTCGCTTCAGAGGAATCACCTGACCGCGCCGATAACCGCCATCCGCGGTGATGAGCACTTTCACCTTGGCATCGTTGATCCGGTCGCTCAAAGACTCCGGCGAAAACCCGCCGAACACAACCGAGTGGATCGCGCCGATGCGCGCGCACGCGAGCATCGAGATCGCCGCCTCGGGTATGAGGGGCAGGTAGATCGCCACGCGATCGCCTTTCCGGACTCCCAACATCTTTAGGACGTTGGCGAACTTCGATACCTCGCGGTAAAGATCCCAATACGTCAGCGTTCGCGTGTCACCCGGCTCTCCTTCCCAAATAAGCGCCGCCTTGTTTCTCCGCGGTCCGCGCACGTGACGGTCGACGCAGTTGGCCGAGATGTTGAGCTTCCCGCCGATAAACCATTGCGCGTGTGGAGGCTTCCAATCGAGAACCTTCGTCCACGGTTTGATCCATTCCAGCTCACGCGCCTGTTCGGCCCAGAACTTCTCGGGGTCCTGCTTGGCTTTCTCGTAGATGTCGGGCGACGAGACGTTGGCCGTGCGCCTGAACTCCGTCGGAGCTTCGAACTTCCGGGTTTCCGTTAGCAGAACGTCGATGTCAGTCATTGGCGCGAAGTGGTTGGTCGTCGCCGCATTGGCGGAGTCGCAAGGATATAGCCTTTTGCGTCGCTCGCGCCAGAGTGGCAAGTTCTAGGCGAATGTCCTCTGCAATCCCTGCCGGTAAGCCGTCTCCCCCGATCGTCGAGGTGGCGGAGCTCGCGCGCGACTTCGGATCCACGCGAGCGGTGGCCGGAGTCACGTTTTCGCTTGCCGCGGGCGAATGCCTGGCCCTCTTCGGGCCAAACGGTGCGGGCAAGACAACCCTCCTCCGCGTGCTCGCAGGTCTGCTCAAGCCGACGTCAGGGAGCGCGCGTGTCGCGGGCGTCCAGCTTCCCGGCGGACCACTGGTCCGCTCGCGGGTCGGACTCATCTCCCACCACACCATGCTCTACGAAGCGCTCTCGCCGCGGGAGAACGTCACATTTTCCGCCCGTCTGTACGGGATCCGTGATCCGCGCGGGCGCGTCGAAGACTCGCTGCGGCGCATGTCGATGCTGGAGCGCGCGGACGCTCCAATCCGTTCCCTTAGCCGCGGCATGCAGCAACGGGTGTCGATCGCGCGGGCGATGGTACATTCGCCCCAGCTCGTGCTAGCCGACGAACCGTATAGCGGCCTCGACGAAAGTGGCGCGCGCGCCCTTACTGTCCTCCTCCAGGAGCTGCGCTCGGCCGGCACTGCGATAATCATCGTGACGCACAATCTCGCTGAAGGACTCTCGCTCGCCACGCACGCGGCCGTGATGCAGCGCGGGAAGTTCGTGCGATACGATGCGGCGCACAGAATCGATGCCAGCTCCTATGCAACCACCTACCGCGACTCGCTGGTGGCAAGTGGCTGACATTCTCTTCGGAGCGTGGCTCATCGCCCGCAAGGATCTCTCGATCGAGTTCCGAACGCGTTCGGCGTTCTTCTCGGCGGTCGTCTTCGCGCTGCTCGGACTCGTCATTTTTTACTACGCCTGGGATCCAACGGCCGTCACCGCTACAGACCTCGCACCCGGAGTGCTGTGGGTCATCTTTACGTTCTCGGGCCTGCTGGGGCTGCATCGCTCATTCGGTGTCGAGACGGCGGATCATGCTATCGACGGGTTGCTGGCCTCTCCGGTGAGCAGGGAAGCGATTTTTCTGGGGAAGGCGATCGCGAATCTCATTTTTGTCGCCGCGGTTCAGGCGATTGCGATCCCCGCGCTGGCGCTCTTCTACAATCTCCGGATCGTCGACGTTGCGGCTCCGCTCGTCGCGATCGCGATTCTTGCCGCCATCGGGCTGGTCGCCGTTGGAACGCTGTTCAGCGCGATGGCTGTCAACACCCGGCTGGCGGAGCTGCTGCTGCCGATGCTCGCGCTGCCATTCTTCGTACCGATCGTGATCGCCGCCGCGCAGGCGACGGCAAAACTGTTGGGCGGGCGGCCGGTCGTTGAGATCGGAGCGTGGCTAAAGCTGCTGCTCGCGTTCGACATTGTGTTTGTGGCGGCGTGCACTTTGGCTTATCCGTTCACTGTCGAGGACTAGTAAACAACTACAACTGAACGGGTGCGAGCGGTCAGTAGCATAGATGCCAGTCTGCCAGCTCACTACGCCCCGACTTATCTCGCCTCCAATCAGGGCACAAGCAAGTGCCCGTGCTCTGAATGCCACTGAGGCAAGTCCGGGCGTCGTGAACTACCTACTGGCATCTATCCTACTGACAGCTGGCACCCGTTCAGTTGCAGTTTTAACAGGCAGGGCGTCGCAGCGCCGCTTAAATTTGATGCGTCGGTGACATCTCGTCGCCGACCCTCAGCACCTAAATGCACCTCACATCGACATGAAGATCTCCTGGCTTCCCACCATCGCCGGTGCGGCGGTGCTTGGCACGGTCATCAGAGCGGCGTTCTTCACCCCGCTCGAGGCGAAGCAGGGAGCGGCACAAAAGATTTTCTATATTCACGTTCCCTCTGCGTGGGTCGCGTTTCTCGCGTTCTTTCTCGTCGCAGTCGCCAGCGGCGTCTACTTGTGGATCCGTGACCCGCGCCTCGACCGCTTCGCCGAGAGCTCGGCAGAAGTCGGAGTAGTCTTCACCACCGTAGTGCTGATCACTGGTCCGCTTTGGGCGAAACCGATCTGGGGCACTTACTGGGCGTGGTGGGATGTCCGCCTCGTCTCGACACTCTTTCTCTGGTTCATCTACGTCTCGTACATCGTTCTACGCGGTGCAGTCGAGTCGCCCGCGCTTCGGGCGCGGTATTCGGCGGTACTCGGCATCCTTGGAGCGCTCCTGATTCCATTCATTCATCTGAGCGTTTACCTCTTCGCCACGATGCACCCGATGCCGATCGTGGGAAAGCCGAGCGCGCCGTCACTTCCAAATGAAATGCTGGTGACACTTCTGCTCTCGCTGGCGTCGTTCACGCTTCTCTATTTCGCATTCGTCCGCTCGCGCTACCGCTACGCCGGTGAGCGCGATGCAGCTGCCGCAAAAAGGGAAACATGATGCCTGAAACGTCCGCCTATTACCACCTCGCCTATACGATTGCGCTCGGTATCTACGGGGGATACGGGCTTAGCCTCTACCTGCGTCGCAAGCGCGTGCGAGCGAAATAATGGCGGTCAATCTGTTCGCATCGCCCTCGGTTCCGACGGAGGTTTCCGATCCGGTCAACGCGCGCATTCTCGCCGTATCGGAGGATCGCATCGCGGGCTTCGTCGATGAGCCATTTGCCGCGATCGCAACCGCGGCGGGGCTAACGGAGGACGTCGTAATCGAGCGGCTTCGCGCCATGCTTTCCGCGGGAGTGATCAGGCGCATCAGGCAGACTCTGATGGCGACGAACCTCGCGCCGGGCGCGCTCGTCGCGTGGCGCGTCGCGACTGACAAGCTCGATTCCGCCTTCAACTACATGGTTAAGGAAGATCCGTTTTCGGGTCACGTCGTGATTCGGTCGACCGACGGCGAGACCCCGGGCTCTGTCTACAGGTTGTGGACGACACTCAAAGTGCCGCAGGGATTCTCGATGCAGCGGCACTGCGAGTTTCTGGCGGGGAAAGTCGGCGTGGATGCCTTCCGCATCATGCCCGCGAAGCGCCTCTTCGCGCTGGGCGTCGGGCACGTGCGCCGTCGCGGCATGGAGCCGGGCTCGCGAAGCGAAGAGCCCGGACGCGTCCTCGACACCAACATCGTCGTGCTCACTCCGCTCGAGTGGCGTGTGCTCACCGCGCTCAAGCACGAGTTCGCAATCGACGAGATCACGCCGAGCCCATGGCGTGGTCGCGCCGAGGAGGCGGGCCTGCCGGTGCACGAATTCATTCGCATCGCCGGCTCGCTGAGTGTGCGCGAGGTGATCGGAAGATTCTCGACTTTCCTCGAGCACGTGAAGCCGTCTGCCGGTGGGGAGCGTGTGACGCGGTACAACGCGCTTTTCCACTGGCGAGTTCCTGCCGGGAGGGAGATCGAGGCCGGGCGTGAGATCGGCCGTCATCACATCCTGACGCACGCGTATTGGCGGGAAGGCGGACCCGAATTCGCGAATGTCAACATCATGGCGGTCGCGCACGGCACCGACAAGCAGCTCGTGCTGGAGCACAAGGCCGCGATCGACAAGCATCTCGAGGAGGCCGGCATTCCGGCTTCGTACACGAACGTGTTCTGGGGCGGACGAAGCGAGATCAAGCCGTCCGAGATTTCTCCCGTGGAGTACGAGGCCTGGGCAAAGCGCGCCGGCCTGATTGCGGAAACGAGAACGGGGTAGCGGTGACAGAAGGAAAGATCTTCCTTGTCGGTGCTGGTCCCGGTGATCCTGGTCTTATCACGGTAAGAGGGAAGCAGCTCATCGACTCGGCTGATGCCGTCGTGTACGACGCGCTCGCCAATTCTGCGCTGCTCCCTCCGGGCGCGCGAACGACTGGAAGGCCCGAGCTCTATTACGTCGGCAAGCGTGGCGGGGCGAAGGACTCGGTGACCCAGGAAGAGATCAACACACTGCTCGTGAAGCTCGCGCGCGAAGGCAAACGTGTCGTGCGCCTCAAGGGCGGGGATCCGTTCGTGTTTGGCCGCGGCAGCGAAGAGGCGCAGGCGATGAACGACGCTTCGGTTCCGTTCGAGGTCGTTCCGGGAATAACCGCCGGTATCGCCGCACCCGCGTACGCGGGCATTCCAGTGACGCACCGCGCTCTGGCGACATCCGTGACTTTTGTGACCGGCCACGAAGATCCGGCGAAGCCGAGCACCCAGACCAACTGGACCGCCCTCGCGAAGTCGGGCGGGACAATCGTTCTGTACATGGGGGTGAAGTCCCTCGCCAGCATTGCCGACACGTTGATCAAGGGCGGAATGCCCGGCGACATCCCGGCTGCCGCCATTCAATGGGGAACGCATCCCAAACAACGCACCGTCGTGGCAACGCTTGAGACTCTGGCGGCGAAGGCAATCGAACAGGACATCACCGCGCCTGTGATTACCGTAATAGGGTGGTCGGTCGTGCTGCGCGACGAGTTGAACTGGTTCGAGCGGCGGCCTCTGTTCGGAAAGCGGATCGTCGTAACGCGCGCTTCGCAGCAGGCTCCGGCGCTGACCGAAAAGCTCAGTGAGCTGGGTGCCGATGTGATCGAGATGCCGGCTACGCAGATCGCGCGGCTGGATCTCTCCCCGCTGCGCGCGGAGATCGCTCGCTTGTCGCTCTACGACTGGTTGATCTTTACCAGCCAGAACGCGATCGCGATTTTCTGGGAGCAGCTCCTCGGCGAAGGCAAGGACGCGCGCGCTTTGGCCGGACTCAAGATTGCCGCCGTTGGTCCCTCGACGGCAGGTGCTCTGCTCGAGCATGGGATAACCGTCGATGTGATCCCGAATCGCTTCGTCGCCGAAGGACTGCTGGAGATGATTGGCGCACGCGATGATGTGGCGGGGAGGAAGGTGCTATACGTGACAGGTGAAGGTGCGCGCGATGTGTTACAGCAGGGACTGAAGGAAATTGGCGCCGATGTCACGGTGATCGAGGCCTACCGTTCGATTGTGGACGGCGAGGGCGCGGAAAAGCTCGCGCGAGCCATCGAAGCGGGAAGGGTGGACCTCGTCACCTTCACATCGGGCTCGGCGGTGAGAGGATACATCGATGCCGTCGGAGAAGACCTGGCACTACGGGTTCCTGCCGCGTCCATCGGAGCGCAGACATCCGAGGCGCTCCGCGAAGCGGGAATCGAGGTGAAGGTGGAAGCGAAGGAAGCGACGCTCGACGGTCTCGTGTCCGGGGTTCTCAGTGCCCTCTAAACCGGTGATCGATCCAGATGTCGTGAGAATCGGTACGCGAGCGTCCGAGCTCGCGCTCCGGCAGGCGCGACTCGTCGAGAGTGCGCTGCTCGCGCGCGGAGTCACATCCGAGCTCGTAACCTTTAAGACCACCGGTGACAAGAAACTGGACCAGCCTCTCACGGAGATCGGCGCGAAAGGTCTGTTCACACGAGAGCTCGAGGTGGCGCTCTCGAAGAACAAGATCGACTGCGCGGTTCACTCGCTGAAAGATCTGCCCACCGAATCTCCCGATGGTCTCGAGGTCGTCGCGCAACTCGAGCGCGAAGACCCCCGCGATGTACTAGTCGTCAACCGACAGACGGGAGCTGAAAATCTGGACGATCTGCCCGCCGGATCGCGCGTGGGAACGTCCAGTCTTCGCCGTCGCTCGCAACTGCTCGCGCGCAGGCCCGATCTGGAGGTCGCTGAGCTGCGCGGAAACGTTCCCACACGGCTCGGCAAGGTCGAGAACGGTACCGTCCACGCGGCTATTCTCGCAGCGGCGGGGTTGATTCGTCTCGAGGTGGAGCGACGCATCACCATGTTCCTGGAGCCGCCCGAGTGGCTGCCGGCTGCCGGACAGGGCGCAATCGCGGTCCAGATCAGGAGTGACGACGGAAGAATGAGAAATCTCCTCCAACCGCTCGATCACGCGCCGACGTCGACCGCAACTCGCGCCGAGCGCGCTTTCCTGGCGGCATTGGACGGTGGATGCCAGGTCCCGATTGGCGCGCTGGTGAGCGACATCGGTGGCACGCCTACATTATATGGTATGCTCGCGGATCTGAGTGGCCGCCACGTCGTGCGCGGCTCCCGCGTGCTCGACCTGCGCTCACCCGAATCAACCGGAGAGGCGCTCGCCGCCGAGATCCGGTCTCGCGGAGGCAGCAGCCTGCTCGTAGAGCTTCGTCAGCTATCCAAACTTCCCGCTCCGCAACCAGAGTAAGAGTGTCCAGTTTCCCGCAATATCGTCCGCGCCGACTGCGCCGGACCGCCGCGCTACGGAACCTCGTCCGCGAGACACACCTGGCGCCGTCGCAGTTGGTCCTCCCTGTCTTCGTGCGCGACGGAAAAAAACTTCGTCGCCCTGTCGGATCGATGCCCGGCGTTAATCAGACATCGGTCGATGAGATGCTGCGCGACGCCGAGGCGGCGGCGAAGGCGAAAGTCGGTGGAATCATTCTCTTTGGCGTCCCGGAAACGAAAGACGCGACCGGCTCGTCGGCGTGGGATGAAAAGGGCGCGGTGCAGCTGGGAGTGAGCGCGCTCAAGAAAGAGATCCCGGAGCTGGTCGTGATCACCGACGTCTGCATGTGCGAGTACACCGATCATGGCCATTGCGGGATTCTGAAGAACGGCGAAGTCGACAACGACGCGACCCTCGAGCTGTTGTCACGCGCTGCGGTCACGCACGCGCGCGCGGGGGCCGACATCGTCGCACCAAGCGACATGATGGATGGCAGAGTGCAGGCGATCCGATCCTCGCTGGACGATGCCGGATTCTCGGAGGTCTCGATCCTCAGCTATGCCGCGAAGTATGCCTCCGCCTATTACGGGCCCTTTCGCGAAGCGGCCGAGTCGGCGCCGCAGTCCGGCGACCGCCGCGGCTACCAGATGGATCCCGGAAACGCGCAGGAAGCAATGCGCGAGGTCCTCGCCGATATCGAGGAAGGCGCAGACGCGGTGATGGTGAAGCCGGCCGGGCCGTACCTCGACATCGTCTCGCGGGTCAAGTCGGAGACGGGATACCCAGTCGCCGCCTATCAGGTAAGCGGCGAATATGCGATGATCTGCGCCGCGGCCGATCGTGGCTGGATCGAGAAGGATCGGGTGATGATGGAATCGCTGCTGGGTATACGTCGGGCCGGCGCGGATTTCATCGTCACCTACTTCGCCACCGAAGCCGCGAAGCTGCTTTGATCCCTAACGAAACTTGACGGACAAGCCGCTCGTAGAATAATTAGATGATTGGCTAATTAACTAACTATCTATGAACGACGTTTTTCGCGCCCTATCTGATCCCACCCGGCGGGAAATCCTGGAGCTTTTGCGCTCGGGACCCCGCACGTCCGGGGAGATCGCGGACAAGTTCAGCACCAGCTGGGCGACTATCTCGCGGCACTTGAGCGTGCTCAAGGACGCGGAGCTGATTCTTGCTGAGCGGAACGGGCAGCACGTCGTGTACGAGCTGAACACGACGGTATTTCAGGAAGTAGTCGAAAATCTCATCAAGTGGCTTCGCCCCGGGAGATCAAATGCGTAAATGGATCCCATTGCTCATTGTCATCGCTGCGTTCGCCGCTTCGGCGATCGTCTATCCAAGGCTTCCGGAGATGCTTCCGACGCACTGGAATGGCATGGACGCACAGCCGAATGGCTGGAGCAGCCGTGTTGTTGGTGCGTGGCTAACCCCTGTGCTTCTCCTCGGAATTTGGGCGCTAGTACGCGTCCTGCCTGCGATCGACCCAAGGGGAGCGAACTACGCCAAGTTCGGCGGCGCGTTCGAAGCTATCATCGACTCAGTGATGCTCTTCCTGCTGGGGATGCATATCGTGCTCTTGCGCGCGGCGCTCGGCTATCCCGTTCAGATGGAGCGGATAGTCCCCTTCGGAATTGGGGTTCTGCTCATCGTGATCGGGAATCTGCTTCCGCGCTGCCGTCCCAACTGGTTCGTGGGAATCCGGACGCCGTGGACGTTGTCGAGCGACCGCGTCTGGGAAAAAACTCACCGCTTCGGTGGCCGCCTGTTCGTTGCTGCCGGGTTTCTCATTGCCGCTGCGGCTTTATTCTGGGTCCAATGGGTGCACGTCGTCCTCATTACGTCGATACTTCTCGCCACGGCAGCGGTGCTGATCTATTCGTATCTCGAATGGAAACGTGAGCAATCCCCGGCGAGCGCCGTCAGTTAGTGCTCACTCGTATCCACCAATGAAGTCCCTCATCATTTCGCTCTCAGGGCTGGCGGCTCTTTCGCTCAGTTCGATTCCGCTGGCGCTGGCTGCCGGTCAAACACCGGGAAAGCCCAGCACGCCGCCTCAGGCACCATCGGCGGCGGTCATCGACACCGTTCCCCCGAAGACCGTGATCGAGACGCCCTTCACAATTCAAAGCGGAACGATGGCGCTGCCGGGCACGCTCACACTCCCCGCGAAGTCCAAGCACCGGATTCCAGTTGCGCTCAT
>DASWGL010000314.1:0-7192 GCA_036393735.1 Gemmatimonadaceae bacterium
AGCCGAACGAGGGATACCTGGGCTTCGATCGGATGGCGTCGCCCGCGGAAGTGCGCGCTATCGCCGAGCGAATGAACTCGGGCGGCGTCTCGCTGCTGATGGTGCGTGGGGCAAATCCGGCATTCACACTTCCGAAGTCCGTCGGATTTGCCGCCGCGATGGCCAAGGTGCCATTCAAGGTGAGCTTCTCGAGTTATCCGGATGAAACGTCGGAGCTCGCCGATCTCATTCTTCCCGACCATCACTCGCTCGAGCAGTGGGGGGACGCCGAGCCGGTTCGCGGCACGATCTCGTTGCAGCAGCCGACGATGGATCCAGTGTTCGATACTCGCGCGACTTCGGATGTTCTGATCGCCGTGGGGAAGAGAGATCCGGGAAGTGCCGCGCGCTACCAGATGGCCGACTATCGAAGCTGGCTGATAAGCCGCTTCCCGGGTGGCGCCGCGGGACTCGCAGCAGCGCTTCCGCGCGGAATCGCTTCCGGCTCGTTGGGCGAGCCCACTACGGCGCGAACCATTCCACCGGTGCATGCCGCCACGCCGATCGAGCAGTCGAGCGGCAACATGTATCTGGTCATCTATCCTCACCCATTCCTCGGCGACGGACGCGGCGCGAACAAGCCCTGGCTCCAGGAAATTCCCGATCCCGTCACGAAGATCTGCTGGCAGACGGTCGCCGAGATGAATCCCGCGACCGCCGAAAAGATGGGTTTGGCGAACGGTGATCTCGTCACGGTGCAAACATCGGCGGGCAGTCTCACGCTTCCAGTACTCCGGTATCCAGGCACGCAGCGCGATACGGTCGCCATTGGGACTGGCAGAGGCCACACGCACGCCGGCAGATACGCGAAGGCGGGATTGAATCCTCTCGAGATCCTTCCGCTGGCGGAAGACCGCGCCGGCGGCGTGGCTTTCGTCTCGACCAAAGCGAACGTATCGAAGGCGGGCGGTTACGCACATATCGTCACGACCGAAGGATCAGCGCGCCAGCACGGACGCGGAATCGGTCAGGCGATTGCGATCGCGGATCTCCAGGCGGGAAGACCCGGCCATGACACGGGGACGTCTGCGGAGCAGGGTGAAGAGATGCCTGGAGACGCGCCGCACGAATTTCTTCCTGGTCTTCGATCTCCGGTCGCGAACGATGCTCAGGGCGAACAGGGCGATCCGCGCTCGAAGGACAAGGGCATGTACGATCCGAATCACTGGAGCGGCATGACCAAACGCCGCTGGGCGATGACGGTCGATCTCGCGCGCTGCACCGGCTGCGCGGCCTGCGTGAGCGCTTGCTACGCCGAGAATAACATCCCCACCGTCGGCGCCGACTGGCAAGTTGGAAAAGTTCTTCCCGATCGCACGGGCTTCGGCGCGAACCTTCTGCGCAGTCGCGAGATGGCTTGGATCCGCATCGAGCGTTACTACGAGGGCGGGGAAGACGGTGGTGCCGATTTCGACACGCGCTTCATCCCTATGATGTGCCAGCACTGCGGAAACGCGCCGTGCGAGCCTGTTTGTCCCGTATACGCGACTTATCACTCACCCGACGGATTGAACGTGCAGGTGTACAATCGCTGCGTCGGCACACGCTACTGCTCCAACAATTGTCCGTACAAGGTCCGCTACTTCAACTGGTTCGGTTACGGCGAGCCAGCACGACCGCAGTACGCGTTTCCGGAACCGCTCAACTGGCAGCTGAATCCCGATGTCACCGTGCGGGGCAAGGGCGTGATGGAGAAGTGCACCTTTTGCGTGCAGCGAATTCGCGAAGCCGAGAATCGTGCTACCGCGGAGAAACGCGCGCTCAAGCCCGACGAGTTCACGACGGCGTGCGCCGCATCGTGTCCCTCGCGCGCGATCGTGTTCGGTGACGCGGCGGACGAAAGCTGGACTGTCACGCAGCTCGCCAAAGACGCGAGGGCGTACCACGTCTTCGAAGAGCTCAACACCTTTACGGCGGTCGTCTACTTGAAGAAAGTTAGCCACCCCGCGTCGACCAGCTTGGGAGCGCCATAACGATGGCGACTATCACGCGGCCAGTCCCCGTGCGCGACGAGCCGCGCCGGCCGAACATCGCGACCGGAGCCGTGCAGCTCCCGGCGGTGAAGGATTACGAGCAGGTCGATCGCGAGATCGTCGGGACACTGCATCCGACGATCGCGTGGTTCATCGGGCTCGGAGTCGCTGTGTTTTTCCTGATCGTCGGAATCAGCGCCTGGATGTACCAGATCTACAGCGGTCTGGGCGTCGCTGGATACAACCCACCGGTGATGTGGGGCGTGTACATCATCACCTTCGTTTTCTGGATCGGTATCGGCCACGCCGGTACGCTGATTTCGGCGATTCTCTATCTCTTCCGGGCCGGATTCCGCACGACGATCTACCGATGCGCCGAAGCGATGACCGTGTTCGCGGTCATGACGGCGGCGTTGTTCCCGATTCTACACCTTGGCCGTCCGTGGAAATTTTTCTGGCTCGTCCCTTATCCCAACTGGCGCTACATCTGGCCGCAGTTCAAGAGCCCGCTGGTCTGGGACGTGTTCGCGATCCTCACTTATTTCACGATTTCCAGCACGTTCCTTTTCATCGGCTTGATCCCTGACATCGCGGTACTGCGGGACCGGGAGAACATCAGCCCAATCAGAAAGCGCATCTACTCCGTGCTCTCGCTTGGGTGGCGCAATACGGACAACGAGTGGCGGCACTTCGCGCGCGCGTATTTGTTTCTCGCCGCATTCTCGACGCCGCTGGTGCTGTCGGTTCACTCGGTCGTGTCATTCGACTTCGCCATGTCGCTGGTGCCGGGATGGCACACTACGATTTTCGCTCCCTACTTCGTGGCCGGCGCCATCTTCTCCGGAATGGGGATGGTCTTCACGATCATCATTCCGCTCAGGAAGTGGTTCGGGCTCAGGCACTACGTCACGATCAACCATCTCGATGCCGCGGCCAAGCTGGCGCTGTTCACGTCGCTCGTCGTCGGTTGTGCTTACATGAGCGAATGGTTCGTGGCTTGGTTCAGCGGCAACGAGTTCGAAAAGGCCTTCTTCGCAAATCGCATCTGGGGACAGTGGTGGTGGGCGTCGGCGATTCTGTACACCTGTAACATGGTCCTTCCGCTATCGCTCTTTGTGCAGAAGCTGCGGCGAAACGCTGCCTGGTTGTTCATCATCTCGTTCACGATCAACATCGGCATGTGGTTCGAGCGGTTCGTGATCGTCGTGCCATCGCTGTCGCACGAATTCGAGCCGTGGCAGTGGACGAGCTACCGTCCGACGTGGGTGGACTACGCCATCCTCGCCGGAAGCTTCGGCTGGTTTTCGATGTGGTTCCTGCTGTTCATCAAGCAGCTTCCTGTGATCGCAATCGCTGAAGTAAAGGAGATCGTTCCGCCGCGGCTCAGAAGACAGCACCCGCACGGAATAGATGCGACGGGGAGACACTTCGAGTTCGAGCCGGACACGCCTGGAGAGTACGCCTGATGCGCGGCGTTCTGGGTGCGTTCCGCGAGCTCGACGCCGCCGTCAGCGCGATCGAAGCGCTCAAGGAGAAGAACGTCGGCGCGATCCGGGTCTACACGCCGACGCCTCGTCACGAGCTCGAGGAAGCGATCGGAGCGCCGCCGAGTCCGGTGCGGCGTTTCACCCTAATCGGTGGCCTGCTGGGCGTGACATTCGGCTACTGGATCGCGATCTGGGTATCGGACTATTGGCCATTGGTGGTCGGCGGGAAGCCGATCGCGTCGTGGGTGCCGTACACTGTCTTCGGCTTCGAGGTGATGGTGCTCATTGGAGGGCTCTCGACCGTAGTCGGTCTTCTCATCAACTCGCGCATTCCGCGGCTTACAATGATGGTTGGATACGATCCGCGGTTCAGCCACGGCGATTACGGAATCTGGGTCGAATGTCCTCCCGAGAAGGCGAGAACTGCGGAGGAGCTTCTGCGAGAGCACGGGGCGGTGGAGGTGCGGCGTGAGCGCTAGGATGCGCGTTCTCCTGCCAGTGATTCCACTCTTGATGCTCAGCGCGTGCGAGTGGTTCACCGATTTCAAGCGCCAGCCATCGATCTGGACGTGGGAGCCGCTCAAGGACACACTCACGCCTTCGCGCGGAAATCCGCAGATGTCAGTTCCAACGACGGGAACTGCGGTCGCGGGATTCCAGGTCTCGTATGGGGCTTTCCCGGCGACGATTGATTCCATGTCTGCACTCAGGAATCCAACGCCAGCGTCGGATTCGTCTCTGGCCAATGGCAGGAAATACTTTCAGATCAATTGCGCCGTCTGTCACGGCGAGCGCGCGATGGGAGATGGCACCACGACGAAGTTCGGAATGCCAGGAATCAATCTTACGACGGACATGACCAAGGCACGCACCGATGGATACATCTTCGGTATGATTCGGAATGGGCGTGGCCTGATGCCCCCGTACAACAGGATCGAGGAGATGGACCGCTGGGATGTCGTGAACTATGTGAGGGCGCTGCAGGGTGTTAACGGAAAGACGGTGGCTGTTGGACCTCTCGCTCCGCCGGGTGTGACGGGTGACAAGGTTCCTGGCCCCACGAGAATGGGACCGAACGTCTCGGCTCCGTTTTTCAGTCCGCGCAATTTGTTGAGCGACACCCAACAGGCGATTGCGGGTGCGGCGGGTCGGACTGCGCCTTCGCAAGCGATCCCTGGTGCCGCGCCGCCAGATACGACACGTCGCACTCGTGCAGATTCGACGAAGGCGAAATCCGACAGCGCCCGAGCGAAGGTGATTCGATGAGCGCGCACGACGCCCACGCCCCGAGCCGGGAGGAAGTGCTCGTCGGGATCGATCGACCCACGCCGCCGATACTGAAAACGATCTCGCTTGTGTTGGCCGTCGTCGGACTGCTCGTTTTCGTCATCGGATTGTTCGTGAACCCCGATCGAGTGTGGCAAGCGCTGCTCGTCAGCTGGCTCTACTTCACATCGGTCTCATCGGCGGGAGTGATGTTCGTCGCGGTACAACGAATCACGACGGCGCGATGGTCGAGGCCGATCATCCGGTTCCTCGAGGGTTATGTCGCATTCCTGCCAGTCGCTTTCGTTTTGCTCCTATTGATCATCTTTGTCGGCCGGCATCACATCTTCTGGTGGTCGAACCACGTCCCCGATATTCCAGAGAAGCGCGTCTATCTCAACCCGCCGTTCTTCCTCACGCGGGTGACTGTCGTCTTTCTCATCATCACCCTATTGAGTCTCTGGTACATCTACACTTCGGTACGGCTGGATGTCGGAATTCTCCCGGAGGGTGGTGCGAGCTGGGCACGCGGCCTTCGTGAGCGGATGCGGAGGGCATACCGGGACGAGCGTCGTGAGCTTCACTCGACGCACTCGCTGCAAGGGAAGCTCGCGGTCTTCCTCGGGTTTGCGTTCGCGTTCGGCTGGATCCTGCTGTCGTGGGATCTCTCGATGTCGCTCGATCCTCACTTTCAGAGCACTATGTACGGTTGGTGGTTCTTCATGGGAGCATGGGTCACCGCTCTCGCCAGCTGGACACTCATCACCATGGCCTGGCGCAGGTACCTTGGCCGCTACGATCTGATCCAGGACAAGCACTTCCACGACCTGGGCAAGCTCTGCTTCGCGTTCACCGCGTTCTGGGGCTACCTCACCTTCGCGCAGTATCTCGTGATCTGGTACGGCAATCTCGGTGAGGAGACCCACTGGCCGAGGCTCCGTCTCATCGAAGGTTGGCGCTTGCCGACGCTGATTACCGTCGCGCTAATGTTCGTGTTGCCCTTTTTCGGTCTGCTCTCCCGCGCGGCCAAGGTATTTCTTCCCACGCTCGTTCTGTTCGCGAGCTGCACCGTCCTCGGATTGTGGATGCATCGTTATCTCGAGGTTTATCCGTCCATCTACGGTGTCGTCACGAGCATCCCGCTCGGCGTGTGGGAGATCGGCGTGGCGGCCGGACTTCTCGGCACCTGGGGATTCTGCTATCTCGCATTCATGGATGCGTTCCCGAGAGTGCGCGTGTTGCTGATGACGTCGCCGTATCGCGATGAGGTGCAGGTGCCGGTGGATCCGCGCACCATGGAGCCGCTGCCGGCGCACGAGTAGGAGCGGCGCCACGCGCACTTCCCTAGAGCTGCGCACACATAAGGTGCGTTGTCTGCGCGCACCACGTGGGTCTATATTTCGCGACGAGGGGCGTTAGCTCAGCTGGGAGAGCGCCTGGTTTGCAACCAGGAGGTCGCAGGTTCGATCCCTGTACGCTCCACTTTCAACAATCGCTTCGATACACCTAATCCTCGAGCAGGGTCGGGTACGAGCGCGATCGACCGAGTCAGTATATCGGAAGATCGTCGAAGCTCACGATCGCGTTACCGTCACCCTGAATTGGAGCGTGATCGAGAGCGCTCTCCGCGCGGTGCACCAGCTCGGCGACGTTGATTTTCGACGCCGCGAGATCCGACACGGCCGAATAGCCTACGCGCAGGCGAACCTGGCCGGCGATGGTCTTGTTCTTCGACGCGTGGTCTAGCTCCCGCTGCAGTCTCGCCACCAGCAGGCGCGCGCCCGCGGCGTCCGTATCGGGCGCCAGAATCGCGAGCCGCAAGTCACCGACGTGACCGACGACGTCAGACTGGCGACTCTGCTCACGAAACACGTGGGCGACGTCGGCGAAGCCGACGAGGCTCTCCTTCCACAACATGCTCGATCCTATTTCGCGATCATGCACCTGCGGCGCGAACGCCACGCAGGCGAACGGCTCGTGCTTTCTCAGCGCTCGCGCGCCGAGTTTTCCAGCGAGCTGGCGGAGTCCGAATGAAGTGTAGAGGCCAGTTGTGGAATTCACGAAGTCTTCAGTGCGGGCCACAACGAGCTCGCTGCGGGCATGAAGGAATGTCTCGAGCTTGATGAAGATCGGTTCGAGATCGACGGGGTGACTGCAGTATTCCCATGCGCCCGCGTTGAATGCCGCTATGCGCGCGTGAGGGTCGGCAGGTGTGGGGGATGTGATCACCACGGGCACCGAGTGATCGAACTGTGCGCCCTCGCGAATCGCGCGGCAGACGTCGATCGCCCTTACATCGCTGAGGGATTCGTCGAGTACCAGGAGATCGTGATTGGCGAGACGGGCCAGCTCCATGGTTTGCACGCCCGAGCGCGTGTGTGCGACAACGTAGCCATGCTGCTGAAAGACGCTCTCCAAAGCCCTGCT
>DASWGL010000315.1:0-2907 GCA_036393735.1 Gemmatimonadaceae bacterium
CGTGTGGCCCCTCAGCGGAGCCGCCTGGGAGAAACAGACTGTTGCGCTGCTCGAGGCCGGCCACCGTGTGATCACGTATGACCGTCGCGGCTTCGGCAGGTCGAGCAAACCCGAGGTCGGATACAATTACGACACGTTCGCTGCCGATCTCGATGTGGTCTTGAAGACCCTGGACCTGCGAGACGTGGCACTCGTCGGCTTCTCGATGGGGACGGGTGAAGTGACGCGATATATCGGAAAGTACGGCACTGACCGGGTGCGCAAGGCCGTGCTAATCGGCACGCTTGGGCTCAATCTGGTCAAGACTGCCGACAACGTCGAGGGAGTCGAGCCGAGCGTGTTCGAAGGCCTCAAGAACGCCATCCGCGCGGACTGCCCAGCGACTGTTCTCGATTTCTTGAAGAATTTCTACAACTACGACGTGAACGGCGGAAAACTCGTGAGCGACCGCGTGCTGGAGGACAACTGGAACGTGGCCGCCGGTGCCTCAGCGATTGGAACGCTGCAGTGCGTCGATGCCTGGGTGGAGGATTTTCGGCAAGACATTGCGAAGAACACAGTTCCCACGCTGATTATCCACGGCGACGCCGATCGCATTTTGCCCCCGGACGCGACGTCACGGAGGCAGGCCAAGATGATCAAGCACGTCAGGTTCGCCGAAATCGCTGGTGGTCCACACGGTCTGTGCTGGACGCACGCCGATCGTGTGAACGCCGAATTGGTGCCCTTTGTGGCGTGAGTGAGCGGAACACGTCGGTTGTAAGAGAGGTGCGATGATGAACACGCGTTTGCTCATGATCCTGCGCGTGACGGTCGCGACGCCGCAGAGCATCGGCGCGGTGCCCCATGGGACTCGCCGGACAGTCCCCATCACGGGGGGCGACTTTGAGGGCCCGCGACTTCGCGGATCTGTGTTACCTGGTGGAAGCGCCGACTGGCTCCTCCTTCGAGCGGATGGAGTTCTCGAGCTGGACCTTCGCGCCACGCTGCGGACCGACGACGGCGGACTCATTTCGATGAGGTCGTTCGGCTTGCGTCACGGTCCGCCAGACGTGATAGAGGCCCTGGCACGTGGCGAGGCGGTCGATCCGGCAGCCTACTATTTTCGGACGACGCCGCGGTTCGAAACCGCACACCCAGCGTACGCATTCTTGAACCATCTCATCACGGTGGCGAGCGGCGACCGACGCAATGAAGGTCCGATCTACACCATTCATGAACTGCTCTAAGCGGGTTTCCGAAAGCTGAGGACTCTATGAACGCCCGTCCGCTGATGCGCCTGCGTCTGACGACCGCTGCGACCGAGGAGATCGGTCCGACGCCGCATGGCATGCTCTCGATCTTTCCGATTACGGGTGGGTCTTTTGAAGGCGAGCGCTTGCGCGGAATCGTCCTCGGCGGCGCCGATTGGGTGACCGCGGCCGCCGATGGTACGCGCGAGCTCGATCTCCGGGTGACGCTCGAGACCGACGACAGCGCGTTGATCCACATGACATTCGCTGGCGTGCTCGACGACGCGAACCACTATTTCCGCACGCTGCCCCGCTTCGAGACAGCCGCGCCGAAGTACGCGTTCCTCAATCGCCTGCTCGCGGTGGGAATTGGGGAGGCGCACCGAGACGGGCCGGTTCACACCATCGAGGAGATTCTCTGAAGAGGTACTAAACGCCCACGCGGATTGTTACATACCACGTCAAACCTCTGCGGATTCACAATTCCTGAAGAAGGCCTATATGTCATCGAAAAGAACAGCAATCGTTACGGGAGCGTCGCAAGGAATTGGTGCGGCGTCAGTTGAGGCGCTCTTGAATGCGGGCTACAACGTCGTTGCCACATCCCGCAATGTCAATCAGTCTTTGGCGGCATCATCGAATCTGGTCCTCGTTGCTGGCGATATCGGGAAAAAGGAAACTGCCGCCAAGGTCGTCGTAGCAGCAATGGAGAAGTTCGGAAGTATTGATCTTCTGGTGACTAACGCCGGAATATTCTCCACCAAGCCTTTCACCGAGTTCACAACCGACGACTTCAATGCCCTGGTGTCGACCAATCTCCTGGGCTTTCTCTACATTACGCAGCTTGCGGTGGAACAGATGCTGAAACAAAAGGCCGGCGCTGTTGTGAGCATCACAGCTGCGCTCGCCGATCAACCGATCGCCGGAGTGAATGCGGCCGTCCCGATGATCACCAAGGGAGGACTGAACGCAGTGATCAAAAGTTTAGCGATCGAGTACGCCAAGGAAGGGATCAGGTTCAACGCGGTAGCCCCCGGAATCGTGGACACGCCAATGCACAAGAATGATCCGAAAGAGTTTCTTAGGACGTTGCAGCCGATGGGACAGATTGCGCGCGTCAATGATGTCATTGACGCCGTGTTGTACCTCGCGCACGCAGGCCAGGTAACCGGAGAGGTGCTCCACGTCGACGGTGGATCGCACGCTGGGCGATGGTAATCGGGATCGTCGCGCTCGAGGAGCGATCGAGTGAAATGCGCCTGGCCCCGCAAGAGTGCACGATGAAACACACCTCTCGGCCCATTCAGGCAGGCTCCGCGCCCGAGGTCGAATCGCTTAAGCCACGATCGCGCTGGTGGATGGGTGTCACGACTGGCGTTCCACGCGCGGGTGGCATCGCACTTGCCATCATGCGTGGCGAGATGCCCACTGCGCACAGTACCTGTCTTAAGAACTGCCGCTTCCCGCACGTGGCCTCCCTGAATGAGGACGATGGATGGTTCCGTCGATAGCTGAAGCCGTCCATCGTCTCCCGCCTTCGCGGATGTCACTCGCTCTTGGAAGGGGAGCCGCCAGTGGAACCGCTTTACGTTCATACGTCGATCGGTTTCGTGGTCAGGCGGATGTTCCTGGGTGGCAGGCTGGGGATCGACCGGAGCAAGCGCACGAACATTCG
>DASWGL010000316.1:0-4952 GCA_036393735.1 Gemmatimonadaceae bacterium
CGACGTTGCTCAGAAACTGGCCAACCGGGTGGTACCCGCCTACGACGCCGAGCTTGTACCGATAGGTATCGAACTGTTCGCCCGGGAGAACCGGCATCGGTTCCACGCTCGCCAGATCAAGTCCGACGCGGCGTGCCGCGGTCGAAATGTCCTCGAGCAGTGCCGGCACTTCGTTGCTTCTCGGAACGAGCTGCCGCATCACTCTCAGGCTCTGCTCGTATTCCGCGGACTGCGCGCGAAGCTTCTGCAGGCTGCCCTGAGCGATATCGGCCTTCGCCTGCTGGTTCTTCTTGTCGAGCGAGTCGACGTGAGCTTGCGTAGCGGCCAGTTCCTCAGACTTTGGCTTGTACAGGAAATACCAGTACGCACCGAGCAGCATCACGGCGGCGACACCAACGGCCGCCATCGTCTGCTCGCGCTTGGTCATGTTGGCGCCGATTGCCATGTTAGTGCACCGCCGAAACTACGAGTGGAACCGTTTTGATCGCGAAGGCGGGAGGAGATTGTGTCTCCGCCTCGAGAGTGAACTCCGTGACTTCCTTTCCTTCCGCCTGAACCAGATCGGAGCGGCTTAGCTGAACGTTCTGAATGAATGGCGACGCTTCGAGCGACTTCATGAACCGCGTGAGCGCCTGAATGTCGACCGTATGTCCAACGATCTTGAACTTCAGCTCCTTCGCGGCGGCGAGCATCGAGTCGGATCTGGCCTTGATCGCACGATTTCTCTCCGCCGTTCTCGCCGCCGGCGACTGCGTGCTATCGACCGGGGGTGCGGCTCTCTTCGTGGTGTCAGCGGCAGCGACGCTGCGGGGCGCGCTCGTCTGCGTGATCTCGGTCAGCCACGTGTACTGTGGCAGCGCGTTGCTGATCTCGTACATGAGATGCGACCAGAGATAGCGGGAATCGTCGATCGACTTGATGATCGCGATCTGCTGATACAGCGAGTCGCGCGAGGATTCCGCCTTTGCCTTCGCCGCCAAGACGGCGCCGAACTGCGCTGAATCCTTGACCGCCTTTGTCAGCCTGTCATCCAGCTCGCTCGCCTTCGCGGCCTGGTGGACGAACATGAAGACGATGAGCGCACCGCTTATACCTGCCGCGGCAACAGCGCCAAGCATGTACTTGTCGGTGATTTTTTCGGTTAACCCGGCGAGCCACGGTGGGGGCTTGAGGTTGAACTCGAACTTCGTCGGGCTGCTGGTCTTGGCCCGTCGCTTTTTCTTGCCGTCCCCGGGTAGGAGATTGATCTCGATCATGGTGTCAGTGCTCCGGGGTCAGTTCTTACGGAGAGCAAGGCCGATCGCGAGCATCAGGAGAGGCGCGACCTCGTCGGTCACAAGCGACTCCAGCGCGCCATCCCTCACCGACATGGTCGTGAGCGGGTTGGCGAGCTCCACTGGCTTCTTCAGACGTTGCCCAAGTGATTCGGTCAGACCTGGCGTGCGTGACCCGCCGCCGCAGGTATAGACGGCCTTCATCTGTCCGTCGCCCTTGAGCGACGTGGACAGGAATGCAATCGCGCGCTCGAGTCCGGTCGCGATCTCTTCGGTGCGCGCCAGAATCACGGAATCGAGCTGTGCGGATCGGTCGTAACCTCTGATGAGCGCTTCCGCGTCGGCCGCCGAGAGTCCGTGTTCGCGCTGGAGATCCTCGCGAAAACGGCGGGTGCCAATGGGAAGATCGCGGGTAAGAATCGGGACGCCCTCGTCCAGGATGTTGATGTTCGTGACTTCGTGCCCGATGTTGACGAGCCCAACTGCGCCGGACATCGCATCCGGATAGTTGAGCTCGAACGCATTGTGGAGCGCGAACGCGTCCACGTCCATCGAGCTTGGCGTGATCCCGGCCTCGGCGAGGATGCGGAGCTTGGCTTCAACCAGGTCGCGCTTGGCTGCGACGAGAAGCACGCTCATTTCATCTCTGCCGTCGCCGTCACCATCGAGAATCTGAAAGTCGAGCTCGACTGAGTCGACGTCCGGAACGTGCTGCTCGGCTTCCCACCGCATGAGCTCGCGAGCCTGCGCTTCCTTGACCCTTTCGGTCTTGATGCGCTTGATGATCACGTCGCGTCCGCCGACGGCGGCGACCACGGCTTTTGTATTCGCGTCTACCGACTCAATAGTTGAGCGGATGACATCTGATACGAGATGCGGATCCATCACTTCGCCTTCCACGATGGCATCATCGGGCAACGGAGTGATTGCGACCCTGATCAGTTCTGGTGTCGACTTCGAGTGATCGATGACGGCGACCTTCACCAGGCCGGATCCGATATCGAGCCCTACGGTAGTCTTCTTCCGACCAAACAACCCCATCGCGCCCTTGGTAAATGAAAAAAAAGAGGGTATTTCCAGGGTTGCGCGCCACTTCTTCACCTTCTTGAAGCGTGCGATCCCAAAGACCCTGTTTGTCTGCACTTGCATGGAGACCAACCACGGGGCACTTCTGCCTTCTTGGTCGGTAACCAGGTGTTCGAACTAAGACACGATTCAATTGGCGGGAAAGTAACGACGGCCCAGGAGCGTCTCAGAAAAGCTCCGACCACGATCGCTCCGGAATTCGGTCGATAGTTATCGAATGATCGGGAGCGATCAGCGCTCTGACTGCGACTCCAATTCGTCTCGAGATGCCGGACCCGGGGGAGGAATCAGCGGCATCGGCAACGATCCAGTACAGAGTCGAGTCAAGACGCGTTACGTGGACTTCGACCGGCACTGCGAACCCTTCGATCGCAGTGGCTTTGGTCCCGCCCACCCCTATCGGGGGTGCCCAGTCCGGATTCCAATTCGCGATTGTCATCTCGACCGCCGACTCCGCAGCCGATAAAGCAAGCTGATGCCTGGCCGACGCTGTGCCGATCTTCGTCTCTTCCGTTGCCGCGAAGAAAACCGCGGTCACGAGTGCGGAGATCAGCAGCAGAGCGAGAAGCGTAGCGGCGAGCGCGAATCCGTCGCGCCGCTCCCCGCGCAAACGATCGGAGCTGTGCGGAAAGGAGGTCGAACGGCTGCAGGTTTTGCCACTCATGGCGGCCTATTCCGCACCGCGACGCTGACCGTTGCTGAATCGCTTGGGATCCAGGCGCGGCCTTCAACGATGAGTGGTTGCCGGCTTTCCGCCCGGGCGGAGATGTCGACTCGCGCGAGAGAAGAAGCGCCGGCGCCAAGACGCGCACCAAGAACATCGAAGTACTCGAAGAGGAGTCCGGTCGAGCCCAGGTTGCCGCTGTAGGCCTTGTACGGCCCGCTCAACGGCTGAATGGCGCCGCATTCCGATGGTCCTACCGCGTTGCACCGACGATACCCGAGATACCAATCCCGGTCACCGGCACGGTACAAACTGTACCTGCCATGCCTGATAAACCGCACCGGCGCGCCGCGGCCGACGTGGCTGCTCAACGGAGTCGAGAGAGTGATAAGGAATCCGGTCGCGGCCGCGTCGACAGCCTTTGCAAATCCAGTCGACGTGGGGCATACTGCGGCCAGTGAGCGGGAGCTGAAGCCCACGATTCGATGTCGCTCCCATTGGCTGCCCCCCTCCGTCGAGTCCCGGAAGAACAGCGCGAGGTCGCCCGTGTCGGGCTGCGCCAGGAAGGCGGTCAGTGTGTTTCCGCGGGGAGAGACCACCCGTGGCAATCCAACCTCCGCACCAGTGATCTGGCAAACCACCGAGCTGCCGATGTTCGCGAATAGCTCCACCGCTGAATCGGCGAGCAGCATCGCCGTATCGGCGGTCGACATTCCACGGATGTCCGTGGACAGGATCTCCATCGCGTCGCGCACCCCTTCGCGCGCGTACAGCAGCTCCGTCGCGCCACGGTAGAAGCGCTGCTGCCGGAGCAGAGTAAGCCCGATCGCGCTTCCCGCGACGCCGAGAATTGCGAGCACTACCGCGAGCTCGATGAGGCTGAATCCCCGTCGCCTGTGACCACTCATTCTTTGATGGAGCGGTGTTGATCGCTCACAGCGGGCACGACAGCACGGCCCGAAACTGGTCGATGCGGCGGCCATCCAGCGCAGGGTAGCTGACAATCTCGATGACGCTCAGGTGCGCCGAATCGAGGAAGGCGACGGACCACTCGGATTCGACCTGTTGAACTGTCTCGCGCCCGCTCGCCGCTCTACGACAGGCGGCGCGAAGGATCTCGAGCCGGCTCGCCGCCATCCTTCCTGCGCGCTCGCGAACCGCGTTGCTGTTCATCTCCCGGCCGATCAGAGCGCTCGTCGACACCAGCGCCAAACCGCCAACCGTGAAAAGGAACAGCGCGACTATTGTCTCGATCAGTGTGTATCCAGTGGTCCGTCCGGTCAACATGTCCGGACGATGCAGCGTTCCGCAGTATTCGTGTCATTCCTCGTCGACGGCCGGAACCAAATCCATTCCGCCTAAAAAGAAAAAGAGGGAGCGTCTTTCGACGCTCCCTCTTTTCTTCAGGCGATAGTCCTGATCAGGTGCAGACGATCACACCAGTCGCGTTATCGCAGGTCTTAGCTGACTGCGAGTGCGTTGCCGTCGCGCTCCAACCCTGGGGCGGACCAGCAATAAGCACGGCGGTGATGGTCACGTTCTGCGAAGGCGTAAAGCCCTGCATCGGGGTAGCCATCGTCGCGGTTCCTGCGAAGTACGCGCCATTCTGGTCGGCGGCGTACTGCTCTTCGTAGGTCGCAAGGTTGCGAAGGTCGGACTTCATCGCGGCGACATACGCCTTGTCCTTCGTATTAGCGAACTTCGGAATCGCGATCGCGGCAAGAATGCCGATGATGACGACCACGATAAGTAGCTCAATGAGGGTAAAACCCTTTTTGTTGCTCATTCAAGACTCTCCTGAAGCGTTGGCAAGCTGGGATGGAATGCACGTGCATTCACCTATGGTAAAGACTCCCCAAGTACGGCGAGGCAAGGTACAGCACGGCACTCTCGGTGCCGCAAAAGGAGCACCGACCCTAACTTCCTAC
>DASWGL010000317.1:0-7988 GCA_036393735.1 Gemmatimonadaceae bacterium
AGAGCAGCAGCGGACGGCGGTCGCCCGGGCGCTGGCAATGGATCCGCAGATCCTTCTGGCTGACGAGCCGTCGGGAAATCTCGATCGCTCGAACGCGGAGATGCTGCACGAGTTGTTGACGGAGGTCGTCAATGACCTGGAGATCGGGATGGTCGTCGTTACTCATAGCCGCTCTCTCGCCGCGCGTGCCAGCAGAGTGCTGCTGCTCGAGGGCGGCCAGCTCAGTAATACCGAAGCAAATGAGGTCGTGGTATAAATGGTTTGCGATCTATGCAAAGATGGCGAGGCTGTAATCCAGCTCACTGAAATCGAGGGGAGCGGGGTCAGACAGCTGCATCTGTGCGAGAAGTGCGCAGCCGAGCGCGGAGTCGAGACGACGCTGACCGCGGCCAAGCCCCAGATCAACAACTTCCTCCAGACAATCCACGAGCAAATGCCGGCCGCCAAGGGCGAACCGGCGCATTGCTCGTTTTGCCAGGCGACGTTGGCCGATTTCCGGGCGACGGGCCGCCTTGGCTGCGCGCACTGCTACGATGCGTTCGAGTCGAGCCTGCGCGATCTGCTGCGGAGAGTTCACGGCAACTCCCGGCACATCGGGCGCCGTTACGTGGCGCCGCTCCCTTCAGAGCTTCCGCACGTATCCAGCGCGACCGAGCTTCGCGACCGGCTCAAGCGTGCTATCGAGGCGGAGCAGTTCGAGCTCGCCGCCGACATTCGCGACAAGCTGCGGGGAATCGAGTGATGCTCGATCTCACCCTGCTTCCGGACGGCGGGGCCAGCTGGCTCGATGCGTCGGGCGAGCACGCCGACATCGTCATCTCGACGAGGATCCGACTGGCGCGAAATCTGGAAGGGTACGCGTTCACGCCGAGGGCCCGCGATGGGGAGCGGCTGCGGATTCTTACTCAGGTGCGCGAGGCTTTCGCGAGCCTGCGATCGATCGAGGACGGCGTCCTCGTGCGCGTCGACGAGCTTCCGCCCGAGGACCGGCTGCTGCTGCACGAGCGGCATCTGGTCAGCAAGGAGCTGGCAGGTCTGAACGATCAGCCAGAGCGCACCGGGGCCGCCGTGTATCTCTCCCGCGGCGTCGGCATCATGGTCAACGAGGAAGATCATCTGCGGCTTCAGGCGCTGCACTCCGGGTTCCACGTTTCGGACGCGTTCGGGGTCATCGAGCGTCTGGACGCCGAGCTGGGGAACAAGGTGCCATACGCCTTCCACAACGAGTTCGGCTACCTCACTGCGTGTCCCACGAACGTGGGAACTGGTCTCAGGGCGTCCGTACTGATCCACCTGCCCGGCCTCGTGCTGACGAAGGAGATCGGGAAGGTGCTGGCCGGCCTCCAGCAGGTCGGGCTCACTTACCGTGGCATGTACGGCGAGGGGAGTGAAGTAGTCGGGAATTTCTTCCAGATCTCGAACCAGACTACTCTCGGAAGATCGGAAGGCGAGTTACTTGATTACCTCGTGCGCGTCGTAAGACATGTAATAGAGCGTGAAGAAGAAGCGCGACGAGTGCTGTTGCGCGATGCGGGTTATATTATTGAAGACAAGCTTTGGCGTGCCTTTGGCACGCTGCGTTATGCACGCAGCTTGAGCTTCGAAGAAGCGATGAATTATCTGAGCGGCGTGCGACTGGCTGTCGGTTTGAAACTGATAAGCGGTCTCAGTGTATATACTCTCAACAAGCTCCTGATTTTTAGTCAGTTGGCGCACCTCGGGCATACCGAGGGAAGGGCGCTGACGGAAAGCGAAGCGAATGTCGCACGCGCTCGATACGTGCGGGAGACGCTAGCAGCGGAGGCGGAGTAAGGGTAGCGGGTAATCACGCGCGCCGCAGTGATCTACACTGTATCGCACGCGAATGAACTAGCTCCCGCACTGAGGATCGCAGAGATGAACGGTTACAACTTCACAGAGCGAGTCCGAAAGGTTCTCGCCATGGCTCGTGAGGAGGCTGCACGCCTCCATCACGAATACGTCGGTACCGAGCACATTCTGCTCGGCCTCATCCGTGAAGGTGAGGGAGTCGCTGCCGCCGTCCTCCAAAATCTCAGCGTCGACCTCGACGAGATTCAGCAGAAAATCGAGGAGACCGTGAAGAAGGGTAAGGCCGCAGCCGCGACCGGACCCGATCTCCCATATACGTCGCGCGCCAAGAAAGTACTCGAGCTAGCCATGGGCGAAGCCCGCGATCTGAGCCATGGTTATGTCGGCACCGAGCACCTTTTGCTCGGCCTGCTCCGAGAGGAAAAGGGTATCGCGGCTCAGGTTCTGACCGATGCTGGCGTTAATCTCGACGCCGCGAAGGCGGAGACGCTGCGTCTCCTCGGCACCGAAATGCCACAGGGCGGGACACCGTCCGCTCCACAGGGAACTCCAGGTACGGCGCAGACGCAGACGGGCAAGGGAGAGAAGAAGTCGAAGACTCCCGCGCTCGATCACTTCTGCAGAGACCTAACCCAGCTCGCCGCCGACAATCAGCTCGATCCAACGATTGGCCGTGGCAAGGAAATCGAGCGCGTGATGGAAATTCTCACGCGTCGCAAAAAGAACAACCCTGTCCTCATCGGCGAGCCGGGCGTCGGCAAGACGGCCATCGTCGAGGGACTTGCACAGCTCATAGCGAATGGTGAGTGCCCGGATTCTCTGCGTGAGAACCGCGTGCTGTCACTGGATATGGCAGCCGTCATCGCGGGCACCAAGTATCGCGGTCAGTTCGAGGAGCGCCTCAAGGCGGTCATGAACGAGATCGCACAGAACAAGAACATCATCCTGTTCATAGACGAGCTGCACACGCTCGTCGGGGCAGGGGCGGCCGAAGGCGCAATCGACGCCAGCAATATGCTGAAGCCGGCGCTCGCTCGAGGCGAGCTCCAGTGCGTAGGCGCATCCACACTCAATGAGTACCGCAAGTACATCGAGAAGGATGGCGCGCTCGAACGTCGCTTCCAGACCGTGATTGTCGAGCCACCTTCGGTCGACGAGACTGTGGAGATCCTCAAGGGGCTTCGCAAGAAGTACGAGGAGCACCACAAGGTGACGATTCCCGACGCGACGCTGGAATCCGCGGCGAAGCTGTCGGAGCGCTACATCACCGACAGGTTTCTTCCCGACAAGGCGATCGACGTCATTGACGAAGCGGGCGCGAGAGCGCGTCTCGCGACGCAGTCCCCGCCGCCGGCTGTCGCCGAGCTCAAGGGTCAGCTCGACGCCGTGAATATCGATAAGGAAGCAGCCGTGCGTGATCAGAACTTCGAGCGCGCCGCCTCTCTCCGGGATCGCGAGCGCGAGCTGCAGGGAGATATCCGCCGCAAGCAGGAAGAGTGGGAAAAGCACCGCCAGTCGCATCGTCCCGTGCTGGGCGAGGAGGAAGTCTCCTTCATCGTGAGCCGCTGGACCGGCATCCCGGTGATGCGCCTCCAGGAAGCGGAGACCGCGAGACTGCTGCGCATGGAAGAGGAGCTGCACGTATCCGTTGTGGCGCAGGAAGAGGCGATCAAAGCGCTATCGCGTTCGATCCGCCGCAGTCGCGCGGGTCTCAAGGATCCGAATCGTCCGATCGGCTCGTTCATTTTCTCCGGTCCGACCGGTGTCGGTAAGACCGAGGTTGCGCGCGCGCTGGCCAAGTTCCTGTTCGCCGATCCGCAAGCGTTGATTCGCGTCGACATGAGCGAGTACATGGAGAAGTTCTCCGTGTCCCGGCTGATTGGCGCGCCTCCGGGCTACGTGGGCTACGAGGATTCAGGAACGCTGACCAAGGCCGTGCGTCGCAAGCCGTACAGCGTGGTGCTGCTCGACGAGATCGAGAAGGCGCATCCCGACGTCTTCAACATCCTGCTGCAGGTTCTCGACGAAGGTCACCTCACCGACAACTACGGGCGCGTGATCGACTTCAAGAACACGGTCGTGATCATGACCTCGAACGTCGGAGCGCGCGACATCACCAAGGGTCGCGGACTGGGTTTCCACGCCCCCGACACGAAGTCGAGCTTCGAGCGGATGGCGGAGAAGGTTAAGGAAGAGATGCAGCACATCTTCAACCCCGAGTTCCTCAACAGGCTCGACGACGTGATCGTCTTCCACCCGCTGTCGCAGGAGCACATCGCGGAGATCGTCGGGATACTCCTCAAGGACGTTCAGAAGCGACTGGGCGACGAGGAGCTGACACTCAAGCTCACCGAAACCGCCTCAGCGTTCCTGGTGAAGCATGGCTACGACGAAAAATTCGGAGCACGACCGTTGAAGCGGGCGATCCAGAAGTACATCGAGGATCCGCTCTCCGAAAAGATTCTCCTGGCCGAATTCGCAAAGGGCGACGAGATCGAAGTAGACCTCGCGGCCGACGGCCTGAAACTGGACTTTCGCGTACTCAGCGGCACGCCAAAAGCGTAGAGAAAATCCGCCACAAATCAACGGGGCTGCCGCAGAGAAGCAACTCTCTGGCAGCCCCGTTGTCTAATCAGAATGCTCGCTCTCAGGTGAGGACCTCCACCAAACTGATTAGTGTATATTTGTGTGATGCGGAAATTTGCTTCAGCCATGTTGGCGCTCGCAGCTATGAGCGCGGCTCCTTTGTACGCGCAGGAGACCGCGCCGGGGGTGTGCGCGGCGCCTGAATCCATCGTGGTTACCGGCAACTCTCGTGTAGACAGTGCCGCGATTCGCTCGACCGCAGGACTGTCGACGGGCGCGCAGCTCAACGTCCACGACATCCAGACCGCCATCAAGGCGCTCTACGCCACCGGCCAATTCGACGACGTGCAAATCGTCTGCCGAGTGTCGCCGTCCGACAAGGCGGCGCTCGTAATTCAAGTCAAGGAGCGCCCGATTCTCACCGATTACAAGGTGATCGGCGCCGACCGGGTCTCTCCGAAGGATGTGAAGGAAAAGCTCGCCTTTCCAACGGGCAGTCCAATCGATCCGGGCAAGATCGCCAAAGCCATCGCCAGCACTGACTCTCTTTACGAGAGCAAAGGATACTATCTGGCGAGTGTCAAGCCGGAGTCGACGGTCACTGATGGGAAGCTCTCGATCAAATTCAATGTCGATGAAGGAAAACGGCTCGCGATTTCCGGAATCCGCATCAACGGCAACAAGAACATCTCGGATGCGGACATCGTCGCGGCGATGGACACGAAGCCCGAAGGATTTCTCTTCACGAGGAACGGCGAGCTGGACGATGACAAATACGCGCAGGACCTGAGTGAGAGAATTCCCCAGCTTTACGCGAGCCGGGGCTACATCGATTTCAGGATCCTAAAGGACACCCTGATCGTGGATCGCGCGAAGGGCAAGGGACTGCTCGACATCACAGTCAGCGAAGGGCCTCGCTACACCGTTGGCAACTTCGAGGTGATCGGCAACCGACGATTCTCGACCGATCAGATCAACGCGTTCTATCCGTTCGGCAAGGCTCAGCAAGCCACCGTCGTTCAGAAAGCGACCGGTCTCATACGCCGCAGCTACACAAATCCGCCAAACACATTCGACGAAGCACGCTGGGACGACGCGCAGCAGAAGCTGATGGAAGCCTACAACGATGAAGGCTACATCTATGCGAATATCCGTCCCGTCACCGAGAGAGTGCCCAGCACTGATTCGGTGCGCACGGTCAATCTCCGGTGGGAGATCGACGAGAGATCGCCAGCCATCGTCAACCGCATCGAGATCGTGGGCAACGACTATACTCACGAGTCCTGCATTCGGGAGCAGATCGTTCTCGCGCCAGGTCAGGTCTTCAACCGCAACTACCTGATCCGAAGCTACCAGAACATTGGCAACCTCAATTTCTTCGAGACCCCAATGGCCGCGCCCGAGACGCGTCCGAGTGGAGACCAGGGCGACGTCGACATCGTATTCAACGTGAAGGAGAAGCGCACCGGCAACGTCAACTTCGGTGCATCGATGGGGCAGGGTACCGGGCTCGGCGGGTTCATCGGGCTCGATCAGCCGAACCTACTGGGGCGCTGCAAGCGGGCGCAGGTGCAATGGCAGTTCGGGCAGTACATCAACGATTTCAATCTCACCTACAGCGACCCGAATATCCGGCAGTCGCGAATTTCAGGAAGCCTCACCGCATATCACAGCCGCTCGCGGTTCCAGATCGCAGACCTCGGCGGAGCGATTCGCACGGGCGGCCAGATCCAGCTCGGATTTCCCGTTCCGCAATCGATCTACACCCGGCTCTTCGTGTCGTACGGTGGGGAGAAGGTGAAATACGAAAACAACGGATTGCTTTCCACGGTCGCCTCTGCGTGCGCGAACTGTTTCCGGTCGACCCTGGGCTTTACGGCTCAGCACGACACGCGGACGGGTCTGCCATTCCCGGCGGATGGTGGTCTTCAGTCGTTCAACGCGCAATTCAACGGCGGCCCCCTGGGCGGTACAGCGTCTTTCCAGCGCTATACGACCGAGCTTCGCTCCTACGCGCCGATCGGACACATTGGAGGCAGTCTCCTCGGGGGCGAGCCAATGATGTTCGTGGTCGGACTCTCGGCGCGCGCGGGAGCGGTCTTTGGCGACACCGGTCCCTTCTTCTACTCACAGGCGTTCTCAGTAGGCGGGACGCAATACGGCGAGCAGCTGCGCGGTTACGACGAGTTCTCGATCACTCCGAGCGGCTTCAACCCGAACGCCGATCAAAGTCAGGCGAGCCGGTCATCCTTCGGCAACGCATTCTTCGTCGGGACCGGGGAGCTGGGGCTCAGAGTCAATCAGTCGCTTTACATAAACACCTTCTTCGAGGGTGGCAATGTCTGGAACAAGCCTCGCGAGTTTGACCCGACGCGTCTGTTCAGGAGCTTCGGCTTCGGAGCCGCCACTCTGAGTCCCCTTGGACCTTTGGGTGTGGACATCGGGTATGGGTTCGACAAGATTGACGCTCAGGGGAGACCGGCGCCCGGCTGGAAGCTCCACTTCAAACTCGGACAATTCTTCTAACACTGGAGTCATAAATGCGAGTGCTTCTCCGTGCGAGCTCCATCGCACTGGCCACATCGCTGATTCTTGTCGGCGGCGCGGGAGCGCAGGCTTCGCAGCCTGCACCCGCGCCGGCAAAGATCGGCTACATCAATTCGGCTCAGCTGCTTGCGCAAGCGCCGGGACGCGCCGAGGCTGAGGCGCAGTTCGACAAGGAAGTGGGAGTCTACCGCCAGCAGATCCAGCGGATGGATGACTCGCTTCGCACCTTGATGGCCGCGTTCGATCGGGATGCCCCCAAACTCGACAGCGCCACGCGCGAGACGCGCCGCACATCGATCGGTCAGAAGGAGGTCGAATATCAGCAGCGCGCGCGTGGACTCGACTCGACCATGCAGGCGCGGCAGGCGCAGCTGGTCAAGCCGATAATGGAGCGCGTTCAGACAGTGATCGAAGCGATTCGCGCCGAAGATAATTACGCGGTGATTCTCGATGTCGGCGCCCAGGTGAGCGTGGTCGTAGCCGCCGACAAGAGACTCGATCTGACGGATCGAGTGCTCGCTCGGCTCAAGTCGCAGGGATTGCCGGCCACACCACCAGCGAGTGGAGCCATTCCACAGCCCGCGGGAGTGACTCGGCCCAAGAAGTGATCGGGTCACCGGATTCGAGGTCTTCAAACAGCGGTGATGGTGCTAGCGCCATCACCGCTGAGGCTATTGCGGCACTCGTTTCCGGAGAGCTGATAGGCGACGGTAAGGCTGCTGTTAGCGGTGTAGCGCCGCTCGACCGCGCGGGCGCGCAGCACCTGAGCATTCTCTCGAGCGGAAAGTACGCGCCGATGATGGCTACGACGAAAGCGGGCGTGGTGCTCGTCGATCCTGAATTCCGTGACGCCGCAGGTACGCCGCGGGCGCGCATAATCGTCAAACAGCCGCTGGAGAAGCTTCTCTCGCTGCTGCCCAGGCTCTATCCTCAGGAATCATTGGCGCCCGGAGTCGCGTCAACCGCGCGCATCGGCAAGGGGGCCGACCTGGGTCACGGAGTTTCCATCGGCGAGTATGCGATCA
>DASWGL010000318.1:0-13306 GCA_036393735.1 Gemmatimonadaceae bacterium
GACATCGGATACGTCCGGAGCGGGCGCATTCGCGGTAAGCTCGCAGCCGCTGGGGCCAATTCCCCCTGACGATTCTCTCGCTCGGCCGAAGTCGCTCCATCAAGTCGGTGTCCCGATCGCTCTCACCGACTCGGTCATACCGAAGGACAACCCGCAGACGCCGCAGAAGATCGCGCTCGGCGAAAAGTTGTTCTTCGATGGGCGCATCTCGGCGAACGGAACCGTCGCGTGCGCAACCTGCCACGATCCGCGACTCGCGTTCACCGACGGAAGGCCGGTCGCGGTCGGAATCGACAACCGCGTGGGTCAACGAAACTCGCCGACGGTGCTGAACGCCTTGTACAACCAGTTCCAGTTCTGGGACGGACGCGCAGGCACGCTCGAGCAGCAGGCGCGACTGCCGATTGTGAATGCGGTGGAGATGGGGCAGCCGAATCTGGACTCCGCCGTCGCGCGTATCGCGCGGATCCCGGAGTACCGGGCGAGTTTCATCCGCGTGTTCGCTCGTCCGCCGAATGGAACCGACCTGGCACGCGCGATCGCCTCCTATGAAAGATCGCAGGTCAGCTTCGACTCCCCATTCGATCGCTACATGGTGGGGGACTCGAGCGCCATCAGTGCCTCGGCCAAGCGTGGCTGGGTGTTGTTCAAGACGCGCGGACGCTGCAACCTGTGCCACTTGTTCGCCGACACGACGACTCGGCCCGCGAGATTCACCGACGATATTTTTCACAACATCGGTGTCCTCATCGTGCGCCACAACGTCGTGCAGCTGGCTCGTCAGGCCGAGCAGGCCATCGCCAAGGGCGACACCATCGCGATCGACCAGGCTGCGATAGGCACGCCGATGTCCGCCCTCGGACGATTCCTGATCACGAGGGCCGATTCCGACATTGCGTCGTTCAAGACGCCGGATTTGCGCAACGTGATGGTGACGGCGCCCTACTTTCACGACGGCTCGGCTGTGACACTTTGGGACGTCATGGACCACTACAACAAAGGCGCGGGAACGCAGGATCCTTATCTGTCGACGGAAATCCAGCCACTCGCACTCCACGAAACCGAAATCGACGATTTCGTCGCGCTGATGGCGTCGCTCACCAGTCCGAGCTACAAAGAACTCGGAGCGAGGGAGCTCGCCCGACAACGCCAACTCTCGCGCACGTCCCGACCACAGCGCGACTCGGTGCGAGCATTTGGTCCGAAGCCGATCCAGCCCAAACCGCCGAGTCGCTGATTCTGGCTGAGGCATCCGGGTGCGCCCAACGGCACGTGTACTACCCTTGCAGATCAGGTCAACCTCGACCTCGTCGCGTTCCTCAAAACCTGATGTTTCCCTTTGGAGCCGCCTCCCAATGGGAGTCCGGCTCCAGGAGCGCTGCGACAATTCATCTCTGCGTGGGAGTAACTCATGACAACGACATTAACACCGAAGAAGACACAGGACCTCGTACGCAGGCGCGAGGCTCCCCTGTCGACCCCGACTGACTTGAAAGCAGTCGCGACCAAGCAGGAAACCCGGCGCCCGATTTCGACGCCGAGCTGCGCAAAGGCGACAATCTCTATTCCAACTCCGTGATCGCGCTCGATGCCGAGACGGGCCGGATGCTGGACTACAACCAACTCGTAAAGCACGACGCTCACGATCGGGATGTCGATGGTCCACCGGCGCTCGTCGTTACGCGCTCAGGTCGCGCGGCGCAGAGCCGTATTCTCGTTTTTGGACTGCGTTAACGAGGCACGCGAGGATCACGCTCATCTTCGCCGCCGGGCTTACGCAGCGCCCGAGTGCAGATCGAAGTACGATGAGTAGCGGCCGCGGCGGCGCACCAGTTCGAGGTGCGTTCCCTCTTCGACAATCCTCCCGCCCTCGAGCACGATGATCCGATCGGCAAAGCGGAGCGTTGTGAGACGGTGGGCGATCGTGATGGTCGTACGACCCTCTGCCGCGCGCTCCAGCGCATTGACCACCAAGCGCTCCGAGACTGCGTCGAGACCGGTCGTCGGCTCGTCGAGTATGAGGATCGGCGCATCCCGCAGAATGGCGCGCGCGATGGCGATGCGCTGCTTCTGTCCCCCCGACAAAGTCGTGCCTCTCTCCGATACCGCCGTTTCGTATCCGAGCGGAAGGCGATCGATGAATTCGTCGGCGTTGGCCGTGCGTGCCGCTACGACGATCTCCTCCATTGTCGCCTCTGGCTTGCCGAAGGCAATGTTGTCGCGAATGCTTCCGCTGAAGAGGAGGGCATCCTGAAGCACCATGCTGACCTGGTCGCGCAGCGACTGAACCCTGAACGTCCGGAGATCGTGCCCGTCCATCAGCACGGCGCCGCCGGTCGGGTCATAGAGGCGCGGAATTAGACTCGCCAGCGTGCTCTTTCCCGCACCTGTCGCTCCGACGATCGCCAGACGCTCGCCGGGCGCGACACTGAGGCTGATATGCGACAGCACCTCGCGCGACTGGTCATAGGCGAAGGAGACGTCGCGAAATTGGATCTGGCCGCTCAGCCTCGCTGCGGGTCTGGCGTCCGGACGGTCGGTGACATCGTAGGCGAGCTCCATCACTTCGCCGATGCGCTCGATGCCGACGGTCGCGCGATTGAGGGAATACCAGAGCCGCGACAACGCCTTGATCGGCGCGTACAGATTGGTCACGTAGGCGAAGAATACCACCACGTCTCCCGTCGTCAGCTGACCGGCGAGCACGCGCGTGGCGCCGAACCACATCACGATGGCGAGGCCAGCCGCCGCGAACACGTCGACGAGCGGCGCTACTGCTGCCTGGTAGCGGACGCTCTCGAGATACGCGTTCATGCTGGTGGTGTTCTGCGTCTGGAAGCGCTCCGACTGCTGCTCCTCCTGGGCGAGACCCTGAACGATGCGGATCGACGACAGCGTCTCCTGCGCCACTGATGCAAGGAGACCTTCGCTTGTCCGGGCCACGCGTGCGGCCGCCTTCACTCGCCTCGTGTATCGGAACACCGACCAGAAGAGCAACGGCGCGACGGAAAGTGCGGCCAACGCGAACTGCCAGTTCAGCCAGAACATCATGGCCAGCATGCCGGCGAGCAGGGACGCATTGGTGAAGAAGAGGATCGAGCCGGCGCTCACGACGTCGCGAATCGCCTGCACGTCGGACGTCAGGCGAGTGATGAGATCGCCCGTCCGCTGCCGGTCGTGGAAGCGCAGCGAGAGGCGCTGCATGTGCGCGAAAAGATCGCGACGCAGAGCGAATACGAATCGCTGCCCGATGTCACCGAGTAGCCGCGTGTAGCAATAGGTGAGAGCGCCAGTGCCGATCGCGATGAGCAGCGTGGCCGCGCACGCCGTGTAAAGAATGGCCATCGGAGACACGTGCAGGGCATTGACCCAGTGGCCGATGAAAGGCACTCGGGTGGCGTGATGGGACAGAACGCGGTCGATGACGATCTTGAGCGGCCACGGTCGAAGCACCGTAAGCGTCGAATCGAGCAGCATGGCAAGCGTCGCCGCGAACAGCGGAAGCCTGAATGGCTTGAGCAGGGGCAGCACGAGACGGAATAGCTGGTGGGTGACGCCGCTCTTGTGCGCTGGCGCGCTCGTGCCGGCGACGTCAACCATTGGTTCCCGTCCGAATGGGAGATTCAGTCGTGCTCGATCGCGGGAGGAGGAGGGAGCCGTGATAGTCGCCAATCCGGAGCAGCTCGCCGGCCGAGCCCGACGAACGCGCCAGACGCAAGAGTATTCGCCGCGCGGTTATGCCACGCAGCAGCTTCGGTTGGTAATTGACGCGAGGATCACGATTCTTGACATAGAGCGGATAGATTGTCGCCGTGGTCGAATGATCTTCGAAGCGTATGCCGACGAGGCAGCCTTCGGCGTGGCTGTTGCCCGAGCCAAATGCGAAATTCCCAACGCTGTAGAAGATCGGCCGCCCTCGATAGATCTCGAACGGCTGCAGGACGTGCGGATGATGGCCGATTACGACGTCGGCGCCGCAGTCGACCGCGAAGCGTGCCTTGGCGCGGTCTTCAGCGGACGGAGTGCGATCGTACGGAATTCCCCAGTGGAAGGTCACGACAATGCGATCCGTGCAAGCCCGCAGTGAGCGGATGTCCTCCTCGAGCGCCTCTGGCGGATCCATTGCGCTTCCCGGCAGCTCGCTCGTCGCGGCGCATCGGCGGTTCCAGTAGTAGGCGAGCATGCCCACACGACGTCCATGCGAATCGATGACCACCGGCGCGTGCGCGGCTTTCCGGTTCGCGCCGGCGCCCACCACCGACACACCAGCTCGCGACAAGGTGTCCATCGTCTCGGTCACCCCGTCCCGATCGCAGTCGACGAGATGGTTGTTCGCAAGAGTGACGACATTCACGCCGGCACGCGGGAGCGCCGCGGCGAGACGTGGCTTGACGCGGTACGAGAACTGTCTATCGACGCGTTGCGCGTCGGCGGCGAACGCGCCTTCCAGATTTGCCATCACGATCGGTGACAGCGCGAGAAGCGGTTGAACCGCGGCCAACGGATAATCCATTCCGAATTCCGCCACCGACTTTCGGGCTCTGCCGCCCAGCATCACGTCTCCGCCGCCCAGGAAAGAAAGTCGCGGATTGTCGCCACTGGCGATCAGTTGGCGGAGCGCATCGGCGGAGAGAATGTCTTCGTTGCGGGGAATGTCGTCAGCAGAAACGCGGCCGAGCAGGCGCGGTCGAGCCGATCCCGCCCAATCGACTTCCTCCGGGTGGATGCCCCGATCGGCGAAGACTCTGAGCAGCAACTCGGTGTGCGCGCCGGAGTAGAGATCATCCGTGGCGCGGCGAAGGGCGGCAAGGCCCACTCCGAACGATTTGCGCGTTTGGCGAACATCCCGCGCGCGCGAACTAGCCTCTGTCGCGCCGACTCCGCCGATGAGAATCAACGCCTGAACAACGATCAGATCAGCGTGATGCGCGCCATCAGGAACGGTCGCTCGCAGGCGCGATCTGAAATCCCAGAGAGCCGCGCCCCAGATCGTGCCGTTGGAATGCGGATCGGCTTTTGGCCCATGGTCGAAGTCACGCATGTCCTTTCCCGATGCGAGGCTTCGGGGATGGCGTTCCCTCTTGTCGTGATGGCGATGGGACGCCCAGATGTGCGGCGTGTCCAGCATCACCGCCGTCCAGTAGTCGCACGTACCTTCGTCCATCGCTGTCTTCCGATTGTCCTGCTTCAACGGATCGCGGAACGCATTTGCGCGGAAGTCGGCCGTGTGTCTCGTCAGGTGGTGCACGTACTCGTGGTAGATGATGCCCGGATTGTGCGAAGCGTTGGCGCGGTATCGCGACCCGGCGACTTCGACGAGCGCACCGTGGTCCAGGAGCTTGCGGCCTGGCCCGAGGTGAATCTCCCCGTCGATCGAGAGACCCTCAGTCTCGCCGATGTCGTACTTGCGGCTTGGCAGGCGATAGTGACCACCCTGAAATGGCCGCCAGCGATTCTGGATCAGCCGGCCGTCGCGCACGCCGTCGGTCTCTGTCGCCGCATGGTGCGCGTTCACCTTGACGATGACGCGCGGCAGCGAGGAGCGCCCGAGCTCGCGAATGAGTCCGTCCAGATAGGCCGCAATGCGGTCCACGTGATAATAGGTGTTGCATTCGCCGAAGCGCGCCGCCTCCACGTACCTTCCGCGCCGCTTGGTTCCCGGGACGAGACGGTCGTCAACGCGTCCGCCTCCGCGGCTCGGCTCGAAAATAAACTCGCCCTCGACACCCGGCTGCGCGTCGCCGAGCGTAAGGCGTAACGCTGAGCCATCGGCTTGCCGCGCATTCAGCACGCCGGAGTTGTGGACTTCGACGAAGGTGCCCGAGAGCTTCGCTTCACGCGTCCCCGTCGAAAGCAGGCGCGGTAGCGGCACTGCCTCGAGAGCCAGCCTTCCGCCGAGCGGAGCATCGACATCGGGGATCCAGACGTAGACGCGCCCGGCACTGGTCCTCATCGAGTCCGGGCCGCCGGTGTTCACATTTGCCGACTGGATCCTCGTCATCCGACCACGAGCTTCACCTCGCCCGTGAGCCGGCGCGTCGCTTTCAGCAGCTGTGGATTCAACTCTCCCGACTCGATGTCAGCCGCCGACACGCAGGCGATTCCCGTCGCGGCTTCGACTTCCCGCCGCACGAGGACGCTGCGCGATGCATTGCCGGTGATTGCGAGGGGAGCGATGCCCCATGACTTGAGAATCGAGACCGCGCCAGCAGCGCCAGGTGCGTCGTTTGCCGCGAGCAGCCAGGCATTCACGCTTCCAGTGAAGCGTGGATTCGTCAGAAGGGCGGTCGTCTCGCGCTGCACAAGACCATCGGCGATCTCGATCACGATACAATCGGCGCGCTGAGCGGTCGCCTGGGAGACCAGAATCCCATAGATGTCCACCAACTCCTCTGTCGAGCAGAGGTACGTCGATGGGTAGCCCGCGTCAATGAAATCGAAAGCTGGAGCTGCGCCCGCGTCCAACATGCTGAACTTGTCTCGCCCTGAAGCCGTTCCCGTTAGCTTGATCGCCGCTACGCGCAATCCCTGTCGGCGTAACCCCAGAATCGAGCTGCGAACCGTATACGTCTTGCCCGCGTCCATCGATGTCCCGCAGACACCGATCACTCTCGGCGCCGCTCGTCGCGGGGAAAGCACGGGTGACAAGGCGTGGTCGGACAGTCTGACTGGCTTGCCCGTTTCGTCACCGATTGCTCCGATGATGCGCAGCTTGCTCGGTTCGGACACGCTGTCGTGTCTGCTTTCGACCAATCCACACAACCCGCCCATCGATAGGAGGTCACACCGGTCGCCCTCGGAGCGTGCGTACGCCTCGAATTGGAGCGTCGCGTACCGGTTGCCGAAGGCGACCACCACGAGATCTCCCTCGTGCAGGGTGCAGCGTCGGCCTTCGACGAGCTCAAGTGTGGTGTTCTTGCCGATCTTCTCCAGCCGGGCGAGCACGACCTCGCCAGGCGAGGGATTGGAGGGAACCGCAAGCTGGGTGTGCAGCGCCGCGCGCGGCACCCGGCGCGCAATGTACGCCACCTTCATGCACGCCTTGGTTTCCTCAGGAAGGAGGATCGTCATTCAGTCTGTTCCGGTTGGGGGTTGCGCTGGCCGTGGAACCCGGGACGGGGACCCGCGGACAGTGGCGACTCAGTGGTTACAACTGATGCGACCAGGAAACGTAAAAACCCTTCTGCGTATAGTCCGTCACGTCGTCGATCGTCGCGGTAGGACGCAGTGTATTCGTCAGCTTCTGCACTTCGTCGCTCCCTCCGAAGTGGATAGACCTTCCTTGCGAGAAACGATACGCCACGTCGAAACCGAGTCGATCCCGGCGGTCATGGCGAGTATTGTTGTACACGTCGTAGGGCTGTTTGGATTCATAGTTCCGCAAGCGGAGGCCGTACGAAAGCGTGGTCTCGATCGCCTCCGTCGGACGGACATGGAGGCGCGCAGCCATATCCTGCTCGATGCGGGAAAAATCGACCGTCTGTACGGAGCGCACGCGCAGATCGGTGGTCGTGCCGTTGCCGTTGAAGTCCCGATTGAAGTCGGGTTCGTTGAGCAGCACTACCGCGGTGCCAGGGGTGGAGCTCAGCGATGACCGGCGATACTCGCCTTCCAATCCAACGCTTGCAGTGAGGTTCAGCTCGCTGCTCACTCCCGCAAACGGGCCGCGATAGCCTCGCGTCTGGAAAGGCTGCTGGTAGGTTCGGGTCTTGTGTCCCGCTGCCAGGATCAGATCTGCCCCGAACGGGTGGTCGTCGGTCGACTTCACCAGGCGCTGGCGGAGCTCCCCCGTGAACTCTTGATCGGAGTAGGTGCCGGCGGCATAGACGCGCTCAGAGGACTGAATGGTTCCGTCGCCGTTGAGATCGATTGCGTCGGCGAGGTAATTCCGGAAGAAGTATTTGGGCTGGAGCTCCGCGCGTGCACTGATGTGGGCTCCGTGACCAAGCGACTGCGCGACACGCAGGTCGTAAAAGATGTTCCTGCGTTTTGCATTTCGCTGGTAGTACTCGTAACGCGCATCACCGCCGAGGGTCAGCTTGTGCCCGAGGATCCCGGGTCCTTCCGCGTGTAGCCCCCCGCGCATGCTGGTGATGTAGTCGTTCGCGCCGGCCATGTTGGCGTACCGTCCGCTGGCAATGCTCGAGGCCGAAGGAGAATCTACTCCCGCTTTCCTCGCATCCGAGAGCAGGAAGGGATTGTCGTCGTATGTCTCGACGATCCTGAGCGCGGGAGCCAGGCGCCAACTCCCCTCGACTGGAGGCTTGGCCGTGTGTGCGCGAAGAATGTCCTGCGCCCAAAGCGCGGGAGTCCAGATCGCGAGCGCGATGATCGCCAGCATCCGGCCGATGTTAGTGGAAGACATTTTTGACATTTGGCTCCTCAGCGCAGAGGGAAATGAGCAACAGTTCGCTAGGAGAATAGACTCCTTGCAGCCGAGCTTGGTCACACCGGGAGACTCTCCATTTCCGCTACGTCAGCTGGTGTCGATGCGCCGAACGAGGGACGAGGCGGTGGTAGGGTTTCCCCCGATAGTTAGCGTGATGCGGCGTCGATCGCGGACGGAACTTCACTCACGGTCTCGATCACCGGCTCGCTCGTCTCGAGGAGCAGCGTCTCCAGATCAAAATCGCGCTGAATGCCGCGCATGACATCGTCGCCAATCACACCGCGGTCACGAAGGTCGAGAATCGCTTCCTGTTCCGCGCTCAACATCGCCGCACGAACGCGACGATACTCTTCGGCACGGCGCTCGTCGATCGCGGCTGCCTCGTGCGAGGGAGCGATGGTAAAGTGGTCGTGGTCGTGCGCGACATCCTCGGGCTCGCCATCGTGAGGCTCCTGCTCCCGAGCCGCCCACCGTCGTGCGCGCTGACGATGCCGCTGCCGGAGATAGCGCACGACCTCCGGGTACTGCGAGCCCGCGATCGACGGTTCGTCCAGCGTTCGCAGCCCCGCCTCGGCGGCAGCCAGTCGCGCGTGTGCGTCCTCTGTCACTTCTTCGTCGTTGGCGCGAATGCCGAGCAGCCGTGCGAATGGCGCTAGAGTCGGCCCTTGCACCACGAGCGTAATGAAGATGACGCAAAAGGTGATGAAGATGATCTGATCCCGCGCCGGAAATCGCGCTCCGGATGCCGTCTGGAGTGGCAGCGACAACGCCAGCACGAGGGAGTCGCCACCCCGCAATCCAGTCCATGCAATGAAAAGGATCGACCGCCAAGGCGGCAGCGGCTCGTGACCGTGGCGGAGCCACCGGAAGAACCCCCTGAAGAGGTAGGCGGTCGGCATCACCCACGCGATTCGAACGAGCACCACGCACAAACTCACGATCCCCGCCTCTCGGAGGAGTACGGAGAGCGCGAAGCGGTCGAGCGTGGCGACGATGTAGTGGAGCTCGAAACCAACGAGAATGAACACGAGGCTCTCGAGCAGGAAGGTCACGATCGTCCACATCCCGGTGATCTGCACCCGTAGCGCGGGGCCAATGATTTTGGGGACCGTCCGTGCCGCATACAGGCCGGTAGCGACCACCGAAAGGATTCCTGACGCGCCGACGAGGTCAGCCAACAGATAGGATGCGAATGGGGTGAGCAGAGACACGGTGTCCGAGACCACTGGCACCGATCGCGTGACACGATGCACCCGCGCGACGACCGCCCCGATCAGAAGGCCGATCGCAATTCCGCCAGCACCGCCCACGAGAAACTGTACGGCCGCCTGCGACGGCGAGAACGCGCCGGTGACGGCTGCGACGATGGCGAGCCGATAAGTAACGAGCGCGGTCGCGTCGTTGAGAAGACCTTCGCCCTCGAGGATGCTTATGAGGTCTCGCGGAATGCGCAGCGAACGCATGATCGAAAGGACCGCCACCGGATCCGGCGGAGCGACGATCGCCCCCAGCGTGATCGCAGCGGCCCACGTGAACGATGGATGCAGAGCATGCGCGACCACGGCGACAGCAGCCGTCGAAACGAGTACCATGACGACCGAGAGACGGACTATCGGACCGATCTGGCGTCGAATGTCGCGAAGGGGAAAATTGATCGACCCGGCATATAAAAGCGGCGGGATGAAAACAAGAAACAGGACGTCTGGCGGCAGCGTGACCTGCGGCAGGCCGGGGACAAATGCGAGGATGAGGCCCCCCACGACGAGAACCGCCGCGTAGGGAATCGCCAGCCGCTCGGCGACGAGCCGCAGTCCCGCGGAGACAGCAAGGAGAAGAAGAACGAGCTCGAGTGCGGCCAAGGCGGCTCCAATCGATGATGGCCAAACGCCGCTCGAGACCTCCGGCGCGGCGGCACGTCAGCGTTACTGCGGGACGACGCTCTCTACGGGAATTCCGACGCCGCTTTCGACAGGAAATCCGACGGCGGGCAAGCTGAAAGAAAACGTGCTGCCGTGATCGACCTTGCTTTCGACCCAGATCTTCCCGCCGTGCGCCTCGACGAGCTCCTTCACGATGGCAAGCCCGAGCCCGACACCGCGCTTGTCGCTCTTCCGCTCCTGCCAGAAGTTGTCAAAGAGATGTGAGATGTTGTCGGGCGGGATGCCGGGCCCGTCGTCAACGACCTGAAACACGACCTGCTTGTCTTCGGGGGTCGCGCGCAGCTTCACCGATCCCTTTTCCGGCGTAAACTTGATCGCATTTCCGATCAGGTTTCCGACTATCTGCGACACGCGCGCGGGATCAGCACGCACAATGGCATCATCATGCGGCGCCGTCTCGAAGTGAAGGTGACGCCTCTCGGCGAGCGGGCGAAAGGTCTCTTCTGCCTGCCGCATGATAGTTTCCACGCTCACTTCCTCGACGTCGAGCGAGAGCTTCCCCGCCTGGAGTCGCACATGGTCGAGCAGATCGTCGATCAAGCGGTTCATCTGCTTCGCGGCGCGCATCGCGATGTTGAGCATCTCCGTCCGGCGCTCGGGAGTCAGCTGCTCTTCGATCAACAGCTCCGTCGTCATGAGAATGAGATTCAGTGGATTCCGAAGGTCATGCGCGACGACGCCGAGTACATCTTCGCGCACTTGTACGAGCATTTCCGCGCGGCGTCGCTTGTCGAGCTCCGCGTCGTAGCTCCGCGCCCGGTACAGCGCAGTCGCCGCGGCCTGGGCGAGCAGCAGAGTGAACGTTCTGTCGGACGCGCCAACCGCGGCGGCCTCCTTGAAGTGAAGCGCGAGCGAGCCGACAGTTTCCCCTGCGTGAACGAGCGGAGTCGCGAGATAAGTCTGCATGTCGGCTAGCTCGCCGAAGTCCTGATAGACTCCCGCGAACGTATTCCGGAATTCTTCCGGCGATTCGATGGAGATCATCTCACCTTTGCGGAGAGCGCGAACTACCGGGACATCTGTGTCGAGCGTCAGTTTGGCCAGCTGAGCGTCCAGGCTCGGGGTCATGCCGCGCGACCCCAGGAATTTGAGGCGATCACCCTCTACCGATACGAGTACAGCGCGAGCCGCCTCGACCACCGCGAGTCCCTTGGTTAACACGACGGCAGTTACTTCCTCCACTGATATTGCTTCGGAGAGCGCGGTAGTAACGTCGAGAAGCTTGGTCGCGCGCATGGCGGCACGTTGATTTTCGTCGTTGAGTCGCTCCAGTTCCGCCGCATGCGAATCGGCTAGTCTGCGGGAGCGCCGCAGTGCTTCCATCGTGACGGCAATGATTGCCGCGACAACGAGGAACGTGATGACGGACAGCGGTCCATTCCTGGGTCCGGGCCCGACCCAGCCGGGCCCAAGAAGATTGATCCGGATCAAGGCCAGTGAGAGCGCCGTCGCCAGAATGCTCGGCCCCAGTCCCCCGAACCAGGCCGAGATCGCGACGGCGGGGATGAAGAACATGAAGCTGGGGTTCGGCCAGTCTTGCCGAAGTGCGACGGAGGCGGCGTGCGCCAGCAGGGGCGTCGCAACAGCGAGCAAATATCCCGAGCCGGTAGTCCACAGAGGACTCGAGCGCTTTTGAATTCCGACCAAGTTCTATCCCGGTGTGCGGACGCGCATTACTGATCGCGACTAGCGATTAGGCTCTACTGGTTTCAAGCTAGCACCGGCGCGCGACCCTCGCTATTTCCTTAGATGATGAGTCTTCCCGGCCATGTATTTACGGCGCCTGATGGTGTGCGCGGCTTTGACGCCGCCGAGACCGTCAGCGCGAGCGCAGCCGCGGCGCTCCGCAAAAAGGGCTTCCGATTCTGCGTACGCTATGTGCGGAGGGACAAGCCGCACGCGTCTGCTCTCAGCGGCAACGAGGCCAAGTCACTTCTCAACGCCGGACTCGGCATCATGGCCGTTCAATACGTCGAGTCCGAGTCATCGTGGAAGCCAAGTGCCGTGAAAGGAAGCCGCAACGGCGAGGTCGCTGCTTTGGAGGCAGAAAAGCTCGGGCTTCCGTGGGGAGTGACGATCTGGTGTGATCTCGAAGGCGTCGAGGTCGGGACTCCCGCACAGACGACAATCGACTACTGCAATCGATGGCACGCGGCGGTCAGCGCCGCTGGCTACGTGCCGGGACTATACGTCGGCTATCGTGCGGGGCTCACCCCACTGCAACTCTATAAATCGCTGCGATTCACTCATTACTGGGGAGCCTACAATCTGAACGTAGACCAATATCCCGCCGTGCGCGGCTTGCAAATGAAACAATCTCGGCGTAGGCCGGGAGACCTCCCGGCTGGTTTCGGTCTCGATTTCCAGGTCGACAGAGTGAGCGCCGATGCACTCGGAGGCCGCCCAATTGTGCTCGCATTGGAGGGGTGGCCTGAGCTGCCGTAAACGCCGGGCCGTCGCTACCGCGACTTCAGTTCGTAGAAGAGCCTGTCGAGCGTCAGGCCCGAGACTTCAATTGGCCTGCCCACTGTACCCAGCCCGAACGTAGTAAATCCTTTGTCCGTTGGACTCTCGAACGATGTTCGATTGATGAATACGCCCTCGAGTTTCTCCGTACGTCCGCCGGCGTAGACCTTCGTGGCGGTGAGTAGCGCTCCTTCGATCTTTCCATTCTTCAGCGTGAACGTGCGTCGCACGCCAGGATCCTGCATTAGCGGCTCGTGACCGTCTCCTTCCACCTTACCGCTGTGATCAACACGCAGGTGCACCGCGAATCCCAGGTCGGGAATCTCATAGGTACCCGAGTAATCTTCGGGGTTCGCTTTGACGACGGGCTCGCTCTGAACTTTTTTGTACTTCTCTTTCCTGATGCCGTGCTTCTCCTTGTCCACGTGCTTGAACTTGTTGAACGAGGCGACGATTGCCTGAGTTTTTGTCTGAGTATCCGACGCTGAGGCGAGGGTTTGCGAGAACCCAC
>DASWGL010000319.1:0-10274 GCA_036393735.1 Gemmatimonadaceae bacterium
ATTTCGAAATGTGAGAGACGCGGCAATGCCGCGTCTCCCGGCGAACAGTTCTTTATTACTTGCTTACGCCGGCCTTGGACTCGGCTTTGCCTAATGCCTGCTCGCGCAGTCTAGCGGCTTTGTCCGTTGCTTCCCAAGTAAAGTCAGGGTCTTTGCGGCCGAAGTGTCCGTACGATGCTGTTTTTTTGTAGATCGGACGGCGCAGTTTCAGGGATTCGATAATCCCTTTGGGCGTGAGCTGGAAATTTTCCCGGACGAGTTGTTCCAGTTTGTCCTCGGCGACTTTGCCGGTGTCGAAAGTATCGACCAGAACGCTGACCGGCTCGGCTACGCCGATGGCATACGCCAACTGGACTTCGCAACGGTCAGCGAGGCCGGCGGCAACAATGTTCTTGGCGATGTAGCGGGCCATGTAGCAGGCGGAGCGATCAACCTTGGTCGGATCTTTGCCGCTGAAAGCGCCGCCGCCATGACGGCCCATGCCGCCGTAGGTGTCGACGATGATCTTGCGTCCAGTAAGACCGGCGTCGCCCTGGGGACCGCCAATGACGAAGCGACCGGTAGGATTGATGTGGAACTTGATGTTCTTGTCGCGCAGCTCTTTCGGGATCACCGGCTCGATGACCTCGATGATGATCGCCTCGCGGAGCTTCTTGGTCGAGATGTCCTCTGAGTGCTGCGTCGAGACGACGACGGTCTCCACTCCTATCGGAATGGAGTCCTCGTAGAGAACCGTGACCTGCGCCTTGCCATCCGGTCGAACCCAGCTTCCTTCCTTGGACCGACGGAATGCGGCGAGCCGTTCGGTAAGGCGGTGCGCGAGCTGAATCGGCATGGGCATCAATTCTTCCGTCTCGTCGCTCGCGTAACCGAACATCATCCCCTGATCGCCGGCTCCTCCGTGATCAACGCCCTGAGCAATGTCCGGCGACTGTTTGTCGATCGTGCTGATGACGGCGCAGGTCTTGGAATCGAATCCCATGCCGGCGTCGTTGTATCCGATCCGGTCGATCGTGGAACGCACGATCTCGGGGACGTTGACGTATGTCTTGGTAGTGATTTCCCCGGCAACGCAGGCGAGTCCGGTCGTGACGAGCGTCTCACAGGCGACTCGCGCCATGGGATCGTCTTTCAGTATTGCGTCTAGAATTGCGTCCGAGATCGCGTCCGCGACCTTGTCAGGATGACCTTCGGTGACGGATTCGGATGTGAACAGATGTCGATCGAGCACGAAATTCCTCTGGGGAATATGAGGATGATCGGTGGCAACGGTCGCACGCCGTACTATTCGTGCGCCGAGGAAGTTTTTGCCCCACCGGAGCCTTCGAAGATATTTCCATCGTCGAAGCTGGGCAACCCATCGCGCAAAAATGGCGCGTCGCCGAAAGCCGTCAGCAGGCGGCGGCGCAGCTCGCCTTCGGCCTCGCGCGCGGTTCTGGATTCGAGCGCGGCGTTCGCCCCTTCGGCGGCGACGCTGACACTCACTCCTCGGACAATCCGCTTGACCAGCGGGACTGCTCTCCCAGCGACGCTCAGGCACCGGACGCCGAGGCCGATCAGGGCGAACGCCATCAGCGGCTGAGATGCCATTTCGCCACAGACAGCTACCTCGAGACGATGCGCGACTCCGACATCGACGATGCGCTTGATCAGCGTCAGTACCGCCGGATGAAGTGGAGTGAAGCGCGAGGCGAGATTCGCGCTGCCGCGATCCACCGCGAGCGTGTACTGGACGAGATCATTGGTGCCGATGCTGAGGAATGACACGTCATCTACAAGAGTGTGCACGGACAGCGCCGCGGCTGGTGTTTCGACCATCACTCCAAGGGGAAGATCGTGCCGATACGGCACGCCCCTGGCGTCGAGCTCGCTCGCTGCTTCGTTCAGCAGGTGCTTCGCCTGCTTCACCTCATCCAGCGTGATGATGAGCGGAAACATGATTCTGACGTCACCATGCATCGCCGCGCGCAGAAGGGCTCGGAGCTGCGTCTTGAACAGCTCGGGCTCGTCAAGGCACATTCTGATCGCGCGCCAGCCGAGGAATGGGTTGGGATCCGTTGGGTAGCTGCCAACCGGAAGCTTGTCGCCACCGACGTCGAAGGTGCGAATCACCACGGGCCTTCCACCGAATGCCTCGACGACATGGCGATAAGCGCGATACTGCTCTTCTTCGTCGGGCATCGTCGCCCGTCCCACAACAAGGAACTCGGTGCGCATGAGACCGACACCCTCGGCACCACTGTGCGCGGCGAATTCCGCCTCCTCCGGAAGATCGACGTTGGCCCGCAGAGTCACCCAATGGCCGTCGAGCGTCACGGAATCGGCGACCGCCAGCGCCTTAAGCTCCTTGTCCTCGAGAGCTTCGACTGCCCGCCGCTCCCGGTAGATCCTGATTTGTCCCGGCGTAGGATTGATGACCAGAACCCCGGAGGTTCCGTCGAGAATCACGTGCTCGTCTCCGGTCAGCAGCTCCGTCGCTTCCCGAAGCCCGACGACCGCCGGCAAGCCGAGCGATCGTGCGAGAATCGCGACGTGCGATGTACGCGTGCCCGCGTCCGTTGCAATGCCGATGATCGCTTCGCGATCCAGCTGCACGGTGAGACTCGGCGTGAGGTCGTGCGTGACAAGAATCCTGTTGGATCCCTTCGGCAAATCGACTGGATCATGATCCGGGAGGCCGAGGAGGATCGAGAGCACCCTGATGTGCACGTCGATCATATCCCCGACTCTTTCACGCAGCAGTGGTCGGGCATGACTGGCGAATTGCTGACGCCACTCGAACAAAACGAGGTCGAATGCCTTCTCGGCGCCTATGTTCTGCTGTATCAGCTCCTCGACCTGTCGCACAAGCTCGCCGTCCTCGAGTATCGACAGCTGGACATCGAAGATCGCGGCTTCCTCCGGGCCGGCGTGCTTCTCGGCCCGCGCTCGCACGTGGCGAAGTCGCTCTTTCGCCTGCTCCAGTGAGTCATGGAAGCGCTTCACTTCGCCGCGTATGGCTTCGTCGGGAATGATGCGGTGCCGCACGTCCGGAACTTCCCACTTGAGAAGGTGGACTTGTCCGTCCACGATCCCAGGAGATGCCGGCACGCCTGCAATTCCCTTGGCCATCAGCTCTCTCCGAACTTGTTCGCGATCACAGCCGTCAACGCGTCCAGCGCTGCTTCCGCGTCATCGCCGGTGGCACGCAGAACGATCGTGGCGCCGTTTTCCGCCGCCAGCATCATCACGCCCATGATGCTCTTGGCATTTACCTCGAGGTCATCGCGCACGATGATGACATTGCTCTTGAATTTCCCCGCCGTCTTCACGATCTCGGCGGCAGGGCGAGCATGGATCCCCAGCTTGTTGACGATCTTTACTTCGCGCTCAGGCATCAGGTCAGGACCGAGTAGAGAACGAAAACCGCGAGAACTCCAAGAGCTATGCGCCAGCCTTCCGCGCGCTCCCGGAGGCGCGCCAGAAGCAGTATTCCAATCAACGCCACCCCGATGATTCCACCCACCAGGGCGCGGCCGGGACCCGCGACACGTTGGAGCGCGAGGGGCAACGCCACGCCCGCCACCAGCGCGGCGGCAGATCCGATGTACTGCGGACCCTGCCGAAGCACCGGATTCCCCAACGCCGAGGCGACGTTCAAACCGCGCGAGAGTCCGATCCGAAGTCCCCATGCCCTGAGAAGAAAATGTCCCGCGTTGTACAACAGCAGAAATGTACCAACGACTCCTAATGGCGAACCTCCCGCTCCATAGACGCCGATCGCGACGAGCGAGCAGAACGGAAGCCAGCTAGCCCACACGAGCCGGTCACCAACGCTTCCAAGAGGCCCCGCCAGCGCCGTTCGAAAGCGTTCGATTTTCGTGGGATCGACGCCGTCGAGCTCAGCCCGGACGAGCGCGCCCACTGCGACCGCGGCCAAATAGGGATGCGCGTTGAAATAGCGCGATTCGCGCGCCAGCGCGGCGCGATACTCAGGTCCGTCAATTCCCCCGGGCAAATATCTGAGTGCCGGCTCCATGGCGAAGCCGACGCCAGTTCCATTCAATGTCTCGTAGTTCCACGAGCCTTGCAGAGCGAGCATGCGAAAGTACATGGCGAGCTTGACGCGCAGCGGCAGGTCAACCGCTCTGGTTATCGCGGCGGTCATCTCGTCACCAGTAACGCGGCCCAGAGAAGAAGGCCGGCGAAGAGAAACCAGAGCACCTGTCGAACCGAATGGAAGACTTTCCAGAGCGCCCCGCCCGCGACGATCGCGGCAGTGACCACGACGACCGCGCGTGATGGCGCCGAATCGCTGCCCCAGACTGCTACTATCGCGCGAACCAGCGGTGCGAAGATCATCATGGCGATAATCGTCACCAGACCGCCACGCAACAGATCCATCGACATGCCCGACAGATGGAGCGAGAGCAGCGCGTCGCGCGATCCTTCTTCGATCCGGTCGCGTGTTCGCTCGAGCTGCGACGCAATCAGCCGGCGGAGTACTACCATGCTCCACGCGCTGATACTCGCGGTGAGCAGCGCGGCGAGCAGCGACGCCGGAAGCGCGCCTGGCATTCCGGGCGCCTCCGCGGCAAACAGCGCACCACCTACAACGCCCGCCGATCCCCATTCCGGGTAGCGCGAAGCTCCGAATGGCAGAGTGTCGAGCGCGATCATCTCGAGCACGACGCCGATGAGAAGGCCAGCCGATGGGTGGCCGATGAAAGCCCCAGCCAATGTCGCCGCGACGATTGGCCGCGACACCATCGCCTGCGGGAAGCTCACGACATCGAGTCCCAGCAGCGCGCCGAGCAGCGCGATCGGAAGCACCTCGAGCAGGCTCACGGCGACTCACCCTCGAGCACCTCGGGCAGCGGCACCGCGCGCGCCGACGGGACATCCTGTGCTGTTACTTCGACGCCTGCGGCCTCCAGGTCTCGGAGCTGCCGCTCTTCGTCCGGCGTAAGAAAGATGTAACGAAGCTTCTCGGCGCGGCCGGCGCGATGGTGGATACCTCCGAGGTTCACGCTGCCGATCGCCTTTACGCCCTTGACGAGACGGTGCATGCTGCCAATGTCGCCCGTGACTAGAAGTCCGGGACGCGGATCGCCAGCGTACCGAGGATGATCGCGGATCGCGCTGCCAACGTCGGCAAAGTAGATCTCCATCTCCGGCGGGATGGCCATGCGGTAGAGCTCTTTTTCCCAGTCGCTAGATGCGACCAGGTCATCTACGAGAACCAGAAAGCGGACATTGAGTGGCTGGCCCCAACCGACCACGACCTGTCCATGAATGAGACGGTCGTCGATCCGGTAGAGGTGGATTGCCATCAGGGGCCGACCACGATCAGCGATGCCTTCCCTCGTTCGGCAGCCGCCCGCGCGGCCTCGGTTGGCGACACTGAAGTGTTGAAGACGAAATCGAGCAGGGTCGCGAGGTTCACTCCGCTCACGAGGACGACTCCCGGTTGGTCCTTCACAATGCGGCGCGCGGCGATGGTCGCGCTTCCGCCGGGCAGATCGGTGAAAATCACCTTTGCGCCTGTGCGGGCGAGCTCCTCCCGAATGGCGCCTTCGATGTCCTCCGGCGTCATTCCCATCATCGAAAGCACGACGAGCTCGTTGGCCAGGCCGCAGATTTGGCCGACCGCGGACACCAATCCTCCCGCGAATTCGCCGTGTCCGACGACTATCGCTCGCGGTTGTTCAGGGCCGCCGCCCGCCTTGTCATTCATGATCTTCCTGTAGATAAGCCTGGATGTTGTTCGCCGCCGCGGTTTTCATGCGGCCGACCAGCCGCTCGTTGAACGCCTCCGCGGCGTTGATGCCCGAATAGCGGAGTAAATGGTTCAGCGCGATGACCTCGGCTATCACCGTGATATTCTTACCCGGATTAAGGAATACCGTTATCCTCGGCAGCTCCACGCCGAGGATGGTCGTAGTCTGCACGTCGAGACCGGTTCGCTCGACCATAGCGTGCTGATCCCACTCCTGGAGCTCGACCACGACTTCAATGCGCTTCTGCTGCCGGACAGCACGAATCCCGAAGATCGCCGGGATGTCGATCAGTCCCACCCCGCGTATTTCCATGTAATGCCGCTGCAGCTCGTGACCGCGCCCGATCAGGACATCGTTCCCGCGTTTGCTCGTGATGACGAGATCATCCGCGACCAGGCGGTGGCCGCGCTCCACGAGATCGAGTACGCATTCCGATTTACCGATGCCGCTCGCCCCCGTGAAAAAGAGCCCGACCCCGAACACATCGGCGAGCGAGCCGTGGAGCGAAACCGTGGGAGCAAATTCCATCTCCAGCACCGGCTTGATCCGCCGGTAGAATTCCGCCGTTTTCAGCTTGGTGCGGATGAGCGGAACTCCCGCAGCACTGGCGATTTCCTTGAGGCCGGCGGGCAGTCGCTGACCCTTCGTCACGAACACGGCGGGAATGGGAAAGGAAAAAAACAGCTCGAGAATCTTCTTGCGATCCGCGGAGCTCAGCGACTGGAGATAGGTGATCTCGGTTTCGCCGAGCACCTGAAGTCGCTCCGCCGAGAATCGCTTGACGTATCCGGCCAGAACCAGACCGGGGCTCGACACCTCGGGATTGCCGACGATGCGATCGAGTCCGGATCCGGGCTCGATCTCCTCGAGCTGCAGCGACGCGCGCAGCCGGCCGAGGAGCAACCCGACCGTTACCTTGGGATTTGGCATCCCCGCTCCGTTTTGTTGCCGACGACTTGCCTCATTTCGCGACGACCGCCTCCAGGTGCGCCAGCGTATCGTTCGCCGCGCGATCCCAGGTAAAGGTTTCTGCGAAGCGGCGAGCCGCGCCTCCGAGCACATCGAGAAGCTTCGGTGACTGCACGAGCCCCCTCATCGCCGCTGTCATTGCCTGCGCGTCGTTCTGTGGAACGAGAAATCCCGTTTCGCCATCGATCACTGATTCGCGGATGCCCGGAGAGTTTGCCGCAATGACCGGGGTTCCACACGCCGCCGCTTCGAGGTTGCTGATTCCCCACCCTTCCCTTGGCGACGCCAACGTCGAGGCCCATGCGCGACGAAGAAGATGAACTTTCTCCTCCTCCGGAATGAAGCCGAGAAACTTTACCCTGCTGCTCAGATCGAGTGATTTTACCAGACGTTCGAGCTGAGCGCGATAGTCGCCGGTTCCGGCGATCTGCAGCGTCGCCTCGGGCACGTTCAGGTTAGCGAAGGCCCGGATGACGATATCCACACGCTTGTACTTCTTGAGCCGCCCGAGATAGACGAAGAGCGGTGCCACGGACCGCTCGCTGGAGTTGGGGGTCAGGCGCGTCGAGTCGACGCCGTTGTAGATCACGCGAATTGATCCGCGTGGAATGCCTCGAGCCACGAGGTCGTCGGCGGTGCTCACGCTGACAGCCTCAAATGGCACTCGCCGGTAGAGCATTCCGAGCGGGAGCTCTGAGAGCCACACTGCCGCGGCAAGGGGTGGTGGCGCCTCGCGAAATACTGTCGCGCCGAACAGATGGTGTACCAGCGCGACGAGTTTGCGTACGCCCCAGAGCGGCGTGTAGAGGGGGACCTTGTTCAGATCCTCGATCACAACGTCGTAGTCGTTGCGAGCGAGGTTCTCTGTGTAGTATCCCCGGGCGAGAAATGGATAAGTGTGACGTGTGCCGATTCGGTGAACTTCGATCCCATCCAGACTCGCGCGCTGTGGCGCATTCGTCCACGAGCTGCATAGCAGATCAACGGTATGACCGCGGGCGACGATGCGACTGAAAATCTCCCGGAGGTGAAGCTCGGCACCACCGGCCTGCGGATTCTTGTAATCCTGCCAGTTGAGGACAAGTATCCGCACTAGATCATGCCGGCCTGTCGGGCAAAAGCATCGAGTACCCCATTGACGAACTTGGCGCTGGCGGAAGTACCGAACCTCTCCGCCAACCTGACCGCCTCCTGAATTGCAACGCGCGGAGGTGTCTCCCCCTTCATAAGCTCGGCGGCGCCGAGACGAAGCACGGATCGCTCGATCGCGCCCAGGCGCTCGAGACGCCAGTTGGTGGTGAGGTCGGCGAGACGCGAGTCGAGCTCGCTGCCCCCGTTCTCGACTTCCCGTACGAGCAAACCTGCCAATCGGCGCTCCTCAGGCGCAACAGCCAGATCGTCCCACACCTGCGTCGCCACTCGATCAAGATTCTTTCCGCCCCGCATCTCGCACGCATACAGCGCCTGAAGCGCCCGCGCGCGGGCGCGGGACTCAATCCGCATCGTCGGGGTCCAGACGGTTCAGCAGATCGATCATCTCGAGCGTGGCAACGGCGGCGTCCCAGCCCTTGTTGCCGTGCGCGCCACCGGCGCGGGCCTCCGCCTGTTCGTCGGTATCGCAGGTGAGGACGCCGAATCCCACCGGCGTCTCAGATTCGGCGCTTGCGTCTGCAAGTCCGCGCGATGCTTCGCCCGCGATGTAGTCGAAGTGCGCGGTCTCTCCCCTGATTACGGCTCCTACCGCAACGAGGCCGTCATATCGTTCACTAGCCAGGAGCCAGCGAGCTGCAATGGGGAGCTCCCAGGCGCCCGGAACCCATACGACATCGATGTCCTCGAACGCGACACCGTACTTGACGAGCGCCTCCATGGCGCCGTCGACGAGTTTTTTTACGATTGGCTCATTGAACCGGCTGGCGAGGACGACCACGCGCCGTCCAACGCCGCTCGGCAGTCCGTGAAACTCGGGCATTTAGGAAGCGAAAAGGTGTCCGAGCTTCGCCCGTTTGGCTTCGAGGTAGCTTGAGTTTTCGTCGTGCGCGATCGAGATGATCGGCACTCGCTCGTCGATGGCCAGGCCGTAGCCTTCAAGGCCGACCAGTTTGCGCGGATTGTTCGTGATGGGGCGGATGGTCTTGAGCCCGAGATCGAGGAGGATCTGCGCGCCGATACCGTAGTTGCGGAGGTCGGGTGCGAACCCTAGGCGCTCGTTCGCTTCGACCGTGTCAACTCCCTGATCCTGAAGCTCGTAGGCCTTGAGCTTGTTGAGAAGGCCGATGCCGCGGCCCTCCTGATCGAGGTACACGATCACGCCCTTTCCCTCTTTGGCGATCATTTTCATCGCCGTCTCGAGCTGCCAGCCACAGTCGCAGCGGAGGGAATGGAAGACATCCCCCGTCAGACATTTCGAGTGCATTCTCACCAGCACGCTGGAGTCCGGTCCGACGTCCCCTAATACGAGCGCGATGTGCTCGTGCCGATCGACGTCGTTGCGGTAGCCCACGACGCGCCAGGCCCCGCTTTCCGTCGGCAGGCGAGCGTCGGCGACGCGGTGCACGAGCCGTTCGGTCTGGAGACGATGCGCCACGAGCTGCGCGACGGTGATGAATGTAAGGTCGTGCTCCTGAGCGAAACGCTCGAGCTCGGGCCGGCGAGCGCTCGAGCCGTCCTCGCTGAGAATCTCGCATACCACTCCGGCCGGTATGAGGCCGGCGAGGCGAGCGAGATCAACTGCTGCTTCGGTATGTCCCACACGCTGAAGCACCCCTCCCTCGCGGGCACGCAGCGGCGGCACGTGGCCGGGGCGGCGCAGATCAGTAGGAACGGTCTTGGCATCGACCGCGACACGAATGGTTTTGGCGCGATCCTGGGCGCTCACTCCAGTGGTAACGCCAAAGCGCTCGTCCGCATCGATACTGATCGTGAAAGCGGTGCGGTACTCGTCGGTATTGACCTCGCTCTGTTGAGCGAGCTCGAGGTGGTCGGCGCGCTCCCCCGTAAGAGCGAGACAAATCCACCCGCCCGCCTTGCGGATCATGAAGTTGATCATCTCGGGCGTGACAAGCTCCGCCGCGCAGATGAGATCGCCTTCGTTCTCGCGATCCTCATCGTCGGCAACGATTATCAGCTTGCCGGCCTTGATGTCGGCTATTGCCTGTTCGACAGTTCCGAACTGCATGATTCCTCTAGTGCTCGAGCGAAAAATCGGTCAGTGAATTTAGCGTCGCTGCTTCGCGCAGGTAGGGCTCCAGGAGTCGACGCACATGTTTAGCAATTACATCTGCTTCTACGTGCACCCTGGCGGCCGGCTTCAAATCGCCCAGAGTCGTGTGACGCAAAGTGTACTCGATCAACGAAAGTTGCAAACCGCCGGGCTTTAGCTCGTTCACCGTGAGGCTGACGCCGTCGACGGCGATCGATCCGTGGAGAACGAAGAGCGGCTCGACCGATGCGGGCAACGAAATATCAACCAGTATTGCGTCGCCAGCGCGGTCGACGGCGGCAACTACACCAACACAGTCGACGTGACCCTGAACGATGTGACCG
>DASWGL010000320.1:0-5578 GCA_036393735.1 Gemmatimonadaceae bacterium
CGACGCGGCGCGCGCGCGCGCGACCGTCGGCGAAATCTCCGAAACTCTGGCGGCAAACTGGGGTCTGTATAGGCCTCCGCTCTAGCGCTGTCCGCTCGCCGCGCTTGAGCCGTTCTCCCCGACAAACTAGCTTTCACAGCAGCGCGGTTCTCTCCCAGATCCAACATGCCCACATACGAGTTTCGTTGCCCCGAGGGCCACGAGTTCGAAAAGTTTTATCGCTCCATCAGCGGTGCGCCACGCGACGTCGCATGTCCGATCTGCGGCAAAAAAGCGGAGCGGCAAATGTCGGCGGGGGGCGGACTCGTATTCAAGGGATCGGGATTTTACATCACCGACTACGGCAAAGACGGCAAGAAATCGCAGACTCCTCCAGTGAAGGCGAGCGAGGGAGCTCCGTCGAGTAATACTGGCGCAGAGTCGGGTGGTGCGAACGCCGAATCGAAGGCGGGCGCCGATACGAAGCCGTCATCCGAACCGAAGCCGAGCGCAGGACCCAAATCGCACGAGCCAAAGCCTCCGGCCGCATCGAAGTCGGCTGCCAAGAAGGCGCCTGGAAGAGCGAAAAGCAGCGAATGACTGCTGCTGATCAGATTCGCGCCGAGTTGATTCGCGCGGCGCGCGGCCTCGGCGCGCCAGAGGACGTGGATCCGCTACTGGAGCGGCCGCGAGAATCTTCACATGGCGACTGGGCCACGAATCTCGCCATGGTTCTGGCCAAGCCGTTAAAGGCGCGTCCCCGTGAGATCGCCGAGCGCCTGCGTGACTCGATGAGCCTGGAAAGCGCTGGAGTGTCGAAGATAGACATCGCCGGACCCGGGTTCATGAACTTCTGGATCGATGCGGGTCGCATCGCTTCGGGTCTTCGCGAAATCATCGCAGCCAATGAGAGTTTCGGCAGCAGCAAGGTCGGTGCTGGACGGGTCGTCAACGTCGAATTCGTTTCCGCCAATCCCACGGGACCGCTGCACGTCGGTCACGGACGCCAGGCGGCGCTCGGAGACGCCATCTCGACTCTGCTCGAAGTCACCGGCTGGAAGGTGACGCGCGAGTTCTACTACAACGACGCCGGCGTGCAGATCGACAATCTCGCCGCGAGCGTCGAGGCGCGGATCAACGAGCTGCGCGGAAAACCGGCGCAGGTTCCCGAGGGCGGTTATCACGGCGAGTACATCCGGGAGCTGGCCGAGCGGTACAACGCGAACGGGGAAGGGCTTTCGCTCCGCGAGTTCGCGGTGCGGGAGCTGCGAAAGGAGCAGGATCTCGATCTGCAGGCCTTCGGCGTGCGCTTCGACCACTACTTCCTCGAATCGTCGCTCTACACGGAAGGGATGGTGGACGACACGGTGAGGCTTCTGATCGCGTCCGGAAAGACGTACGAGCACGAAGGCGCGCTCTGGCTTCGTACCACCGACTTTGGCGACGACAAGGACCGCGTGATGCGGAAGAGCGATGGCACGTACACGTACTTTCTGCCTGACGTCGCCTATCACATCACCAAGTGGAAGCGCGGCTTTCGCCGGGCGATCGATGTGCAGGGGGCCGATCATCACAGCACCGTCACGCGGGTTCGGGCCGGCCTGCAGGCGCTCGACATGGGCGTGTCCGAGAAATATCCGGAGTACGTGCTGCACCAGATGGTGACCGTGATGAAGCACGGCGAAGAGGTGAAGATCTCCAAGCGCGCCGGCAGCTACGTCACGGTGCGCGATCTCGTCAACGAGGTGGGGCGCGACGCCGTCCGCTACTTCTTCCTCATGCGGAAGAGCGACTCGCAGCTGATCTTCAACGTCGATCTCGCGGCTTCGCAATCGGAAGAGAATCCGGTCTACTATATCCAGATGGCGCACGCCCGCATGTGCGGAATCTTTCGCGTCGGAGAAATCGACCCGGAGTCGGTGACCGCCGAGAACGTGAACTTCGACGTGCTGAACGAGCCGGAGGAGCAGGAGCTGATCAAGGCGCTGCTCGACTTTCCCGCCGTGGTTGAGTCCGCGGCCGAAACGCTCGAGCCGCAGCGCGTCGCGACATATCTACTCGAAACGGCGCGGCTTGCTCACCTGTGGTATCACAAGCATCACGTTCTCGAGCAGGCGGAGGATGTGACGCGCGCGCGTCTGGCGCTCGCCAGGGGCGCGCAGATCGTGCTGCGCAATGGGCTGGGAATCCTGGGGATCACAGCGCCGGAGCGGATGTAGTTGCCCCGACCGTCCGCGCGGTTACCATTATCAGCCTGATTACTTCTCAAACGATATAGGTACGAATGTCGGTCCTCGTTGTTGGCTCGGTCGCGCTCGATTCGGTCGAAACGCCGTTCGGAAAGGCGGACGATGTCCTCGGTGGGTCGGCGACTTTCTTTGCCGCATCGGCGAGTCATCTCACGAAGGTCAGCGTCGTCGGAGTCGTCGGCTCCGATTACCCCATTGAGAAGCTCGATCCATTGAAGAAGCGCGGCGTCGATTTCAGCGGTCTGGAGCGCGCCGAAGGGCAATCCTTTCGCTGGCGCGGGCGCTATCGGCACGATCTCAACTCGGCCGAGACTCTGGAGACGCACCTCGGCGTTTTCTCCCACTTCAGTCCCAAGATTCCGGAGAAGCTTCGTTCGTCGCCGTATCTCTTCCTAGCCAATATCGACCCGCGCCTGCAGCTCGATGTCCTGGGGCAGGTCGAGAAGCCAAAGCTGGTCGCGTGTGACACGATGAACTTCTGGATCCAGAGCCGGCGCGCCGACGTTCTGAATCTTCTGGGGCACGTCGACCTCATGACGCTCAACGACGCGGAAGCACGCCAGCTGACCGAGAAGGCGAATCTGGTTCAGGCGGCGCAGTGGATCATGGCGCGCGGTCCGCGGCACGTCATCATCAAGAAGGGCGAGCACGGCGCGTTCATGTTCACCGAGAAGTCGATCTTCTTTGCGCCCGCATTTCCGCTGGAAAACGTTTTTGACCCTACGGGCGCGGGCGACGCGTTCGCCGGAGGATTCATCGGCTATCTTGCCGCGACCGGCAATCTGAGCGATGCCAATATGCGCCGCGCGGTCATTTACGGATCGGTAATGGGCTCGTTTGCCGTCGAGAAGTTCTCAATCGAGCGCCTCATGACCGTGAGCCGCGCCGAGATCGATCAAAGGATGCGCGAAATGCGACGCCTCGTGGCGTTTGAGGAGGAGCTTCCCGCGTGAGCGATGACGCGCTTCGCTACGGAAGCGCCGGAGTCGACATCGATGCTTCCAACGCGGCAAAGAAGCGGATCAGGAAGCTCGCCGAATCGACTTTCACTAAAGGTGTCGTAGGCGGCTTTGGTGGCTTCGGCGGCATGTTCCGAATGCCTCCGAACCTCGAGAAGCCTGTTCTAGTCTCGAGCGCCGATGGCGTTGGAACTAAGATCAAGGTGGCGATCGAAGCTGGCCGGCACGATACGATCGGCCGCGACCTGGTCAACCATTGCGTGAACGACATTCTCGTACAGGGGGCACTCCCTCTCTTCTTTCTGGACTACGTCGCCTTCGGAAAACTCGACCCTACGGTTGCCGAATCGGTCGTGGCGGGGGTTGCCACTGGCTGTCGTGAGAATGGTTGCGCGCTAATAGGCGGGGAAACGGCCGAAATGCCCGGTTTGTACACGCCTCCGGATTACGACTTGGCGGGGTTCATCGTCGGATATGTGGAAGAGAATCGTATTCTCGGGTCGCACGCTGTGCGGCCTGACGATGTCCTGATTGGTCTTCCAAGCTCGGGATTGCACACGAACGGGTACTCGCTCGCGCGAAAGATCATAGCCGAACGATTGAAGCTGCGAATGAGTGATGCGTTTCCTGGTGCTGGCGGGACGGTCGCGGATGTTCTTCTGGCTGAGCACCGGTCGTATCTGCCGGCGCTCAAGCCGGTTCTGGACCGAATACACGCTATGGCGCACGTCACCGGCGGAGGATTGCCGGAGAATCTGGATCGCGCGCTGTCGCAGTCGCTGGATGCCGTAATAGACACCTCGAGCTGGAAAGTTCCAGCTGTTTTCAGGGTTTTGCAGGAGGCGGGTTCAGTGAAGCCCGAGGAGATGTACCGAACGTTCAATATGGGTGTAGGAATGGTCGTTATCTGCGCACCGTCCGACGTGAAATCGGTGTTGTCGGCGGTTTCCGCTGCTGGATTCGTAGGCTGGAAGATCGGCTCGCTAAAGCCGGGTTCCGGCGCAGTCATACTTTCTTGAGGAACTTATAATGAAAGGTCGTTTGTTCGTTTCGTTCGCAGCACTCGCGGTTGCGGCTACCTCTGCAAGTGCTCAAATCGACACTCAGCGTTGCCCGGCAACGACCAACGCGCAAAGAATCAGTCAGGATGCCTGTCAGAAGGCGATAGATCTCTTCGCGTACCTGGCCCCTCAACTCGCTACGACTGTCGCGGGCGGTAACGCGACGCTTGGCATGGCGGGGAGCTTGGGCGGGCTCGGGCACTTTTCTGCTGGCCTGCGTGTTAACGCCCTGCAGGGGAGTCTGCCGCAGGTTCAAAACGTGACGCTTCAAACGAGTGGCGCCACGAACAGTCCTCCCATCGATACCAAGACACAGCTCTTTCCAATGCCGACCGCCGAGCTCGCGATCGGCATCTTCAAGGGGCTTCCCCTTGCGATCACCAATGTTGGTGGGGTTGACCTTCTGGTAAGCGCGGCGTATTTGCCTGAGTTCAACAGCAGTGGTGTGAGCGTTAAAGTCCCTAACGGCTCGCTCAAGCTTGGTTACGGCGCACGGGTCGGGATCCTTCAGGAATCGCTGCTTGTGCCCGGGGTTTCAGTGAGCTACGTCCGCCGCGATCTGCCAACAGTCAACATTGCGGCGAACAGCGGCAGCGACTCGCTCTACGTCAATAACTTCAGCCTAAAGACTACCGCATGGCGTGTGGTGGCTAGCAAGGGACTGCTGTTGTTCGGGCTCGCTGCCGGCATCGGTCAGGACAAGTACGAGTCTTCCACGGACATCAGTGCGCACGTTGCGGCAAGGGCACTAACCCCCGCGGCCAACGCTGGTCCGGTTTCACTCTCGCAGAACATAACCCGCACGAACGTCTTTGCGGATTTATCCCTGAACCTTCTGCTTTTCAAGCTCACCGGCGAAATTGGACAGGTATCCGGCGGCACGATCAACACCTACAACACCTTCAGTGGCACACAAGCAGCCGATTCCAGAGTCTACGGATCGGTCGGAGCTCGATTCGGGTTCTAACGACGAGCGCGACGCAAAGTACATGCGTCGCGCGCTCGTCCTCGCCCAGCAAGGGTGGGGTCAAACAGCGCCGAACCCCATGGTCGGCGCTGTTGTCGTTCGCGACGGCGTCATCGTCGGAGAAGGCTACCACGCGCGCTATGGCGGGCCTCACGCCGAAGTAGTCGCGCTCAAGGCGGCGGCTGACCGCGCGGTTGGCTCGACGGTGTACATCACCCTCGAGCCATGTAACCACTTCGGAAAGACGCCGCCCTGCACCGAGGCCATCCTCGAGGCCCGCGTCAAGCGGGTGGTGATCGCTACCGCTGATCCCACGGCGCTAGCCGGCGGCGGCGCGCGTCACCTCGCTGACTACGGCGTTCA
>DASWGL010000321.1:0-6084 GCA_036393735.1 Gemmatimonadaceae bacterium
CTCCACGTCCGTCATCTCCGCGGCGACAAGCTGAACACAGCGCCGTGTGGAGTGCCTGCATACGTGCCTCCGTGCGGCCACGACTTGTTGTCCATTCGCACTCCCGGTTCGGTCGCGCCGGCGTCGCGGAAACGTGTATCAATCGTGAGCTGTCCGGTGGCCTCGTCGAAATTCGCCATCATCACTCGATGCTGCAGATCTCCATATCCAGTGATCACAACACGACGATGGTTGGGTTCGATCGCGATCCAATGCGGGATGTCGCCTTCTCCGAGCACGACGCGCGAAACTTCCCGTGGTCTGGCCGGATCTGAGATGTCCAGACTGACCACCGCGCTCCAAGCCGGCACTGTCACCAGATAGTAGTGTCCGGCGATGACAGGGATCGCGCAGTAGGTGTTGTTCTTTCGCGGAAAGGAAGACACGAGTTGCCCGGACGGCGACGAGCTATCGAGTCCCTTCAGTAGATATAACCCGCAATCAAAGGTCGAAACGAGGACCGTTTTCCCGTCGGCGAGCAGTCTTGGCTCCGCAGTCAGTATTGCCTCGTCGCCCCGCGGACCCTGCGGCAAATCGAAAGTATTGAGCAGCTTGAAATCTGAGAATCGCCACACTTGAACCGTTGGAATCGCCGCTGTTCCATACATGTCCGTGGTTGTGGTGACGACGCGATCGACCTTCGGAATGATGACCGCCGAATACGGGCGGATACGCCGATCGACACCAGCCGTGTTCGCGGACGCGTACCTTATTAATTGGCCGCGATCCGTCAGCTCGGCGATGCCACCTGGCGCAGCACCGAGCGAATCGTGCTGCATCTGAAAGGTCGCGAGCACGTTCCCATTTGGTAGCCTGAGAAAACTGTGCGGATGCATCATGCCCGCCTCGTCTCCGAATTGCCCGTCGAGGCGTGGGTGCGCAGGATCGCTCATGTCGAAGATGAATGTCTGACCGGTGGCGAATCCGTTGGCGAATAGCCGAGCGTCGGCGGGCATCTCGTGCTCGGTGTGGTGTGGCCGGTTCTTGCGGCCAGGGACCGGGGCAGTCGCAATCAACCGACCGTACTGATCGGACTTCGCTCGGACATCGAAGGCGGCGAGAAAATCAGGCTGGGTCGTGTCCGCCGACGCAGTCCAGACGTATAGTTAGTCACTCGAGGCTTTCGATTGCGCCTGGAGCGCGGTTGCACCGAGGCTGACCAACAGCATCACAGTGCCCCAACGGCCAACAATCATTGACATAATAGTATCCCTAAGAGTAGGAGTCGTCCGAACTCTTCTTGGCTCGATCACTGGCTCGCCGTGCGCCTCACACGCGCTGACAAGGCTGGGGCCTGGTAAGCGAACTCGTAATTGCCCGAGCCAACCTCGACTACCACAGTATCGCCAACCTGCGTCGACCGCGTAACACCGGCCGTGGAAGCGAGCGGAGAGCTTCCCTCACGGACATCCTGAAGATGTGCGCCGAGCAGATTAACGGTCGCCCGCGCATTCGGGGGAACACGCACCGTGATCCACAGACGGTCTCCATCGATCTTCCAGCCCGATGCCGCTTCGCCGTGTGGTGTCATCAGCGCAGCCGTCGCGTAGGTGAAGCCGCCGCCGGGCTGCGGTCGCACGATGATGTGCTTGTAGCCTGGTTGCGCGGGATCGTTGTTCAAACCCGCCACCACGCGATACATCCAGTCGCCGACGGCGCCGTAGGCGTAGTGGTTGAACGAGTTCATGCTCGCTTCCTCGAACGTGCTGTCCGGCTTCTTGCCGTCCCACCGTTCCCATATCGTCGTCGCGCCCTGCTTCACTTCGTACAGCCACGATGGATACTTCTCGTTGAGCAACAAGTTGTACGCGTCGTCGAGGTGACCGTTCTCACTCAGCATCCGCGTCAGCGACGGTGTGCCGAGGAATCCAGTAGTGAGATGTCCCATCCGCCGCACGTCTTCGGCGAGTCGCTGCGCTGCTCCGGCGCGCATCGCATCCGGAAGCAAATCGAAATCGAGGGCGAGCACGTAGGCGGTTTGTGTATTCGAGGTCAGCCGCGCCGTCGACGTGACATACTCGCGCTGGAACGCCGCACGAATGTTCTCGAACAGAGCCCGATAGTTTCGCGCGTCGTCTGTGCGGCCCAGAACCTCCGCGGTTCGTGCCAGAAGATCCGTTGAGTGCGCGAAGTACGCGGTCGCGATCAGATCCTTGTCGGTCGTCGCGCCGGGATAGTCAGCGCGATTCGTCTGGAAAGCGAGCCAATCACCAAAGTGAAAGCCTTTCGTCCAGAGAAAACTCGGGCCCGCCTGTGCGCGCTCGTACTCCACCCACGCGCGCATGCTGGCGTACTGCCGTGAGAGCACACCGGTGTCGCCATAGGCTTGATAGACATTCCACGGCACGATGACCGCCAAATCCGACCAACCAGCACTCGCTGCAAAACTGGGATTGGTCCGCCCGATGACGTCCGGAATGACCCAGGGCACCGCACCATCGGCGTGTTGATCGGCCGGGACATCAGCGAGCCACTTCGCAAAAAATCCGGAGACGTCCATGTTGAACGCCGCGGTGCGCGAGAAAACTTGCGCGTCACCAGTCCAGCCGAGTCGTTCGTCGCGCTGCGGGCAATCAGTGGGGATATCGAGGAAATTTCCCCGCTGTCCCCACACAATGTTCTGCTGCAGACGGTTTACCAGCGCATTCGACGTCTCGAACGTGCCCGTCGCCGCCATGTCGGAGTAGACGACGATCCCGGTGATCGCATCGAGCGTTGGCGTTCCCGGAAAACCATCGACGGCGACGTAGCGGAAGCCCTGAAACGAGAAGTGCGGCTCGAAGACTTCGACGCCTTTGCCGCTCACTATGTAGCGCATGGCCTGAGCGGCGTCGCGTAGATTCGCCGTGTACAGATTGCCCGCCTTGTCGAGCACCTCGGCGTGGCGTAGCCGCACCGTCGTTCCGGCAGGTCCGCTCACTTTGAGGCGCACCCATCCCACCATGTTCTGCCCGAGATCGAACACGGTCTCGCCTGCCGGCGTGTGGATAATGCGAACCGGTTTCAGCTCCTGCATGCGTCGCACAGGGGGACCGACGGGTGCAACCAGGGCCGCGGCAATCCCATCGAGCCTTCGGACACCACTCCAGGAGTTATCATCGTAACCGGCGCGATTCCAGCCGGGTTTTTCGAGTCGGGCATCGTACGTCTCGCCATCATAGATGTCGGACATCAGGATCGGTCCAGTCGATGATTTCCACTGTCCATCGGTGCTGACAACTTGAGTCTGACCATTTTCGTAGCGAACGACGAGCTGCGCGAGCAGACCGAGTCGCGTGCCGTAGTTGTTCCGTTTGCCCTCGAAGCCGAGGTGCCCGCGATACCATCCATCGCCGAGCGTCACAGCGATTGCGTTCGCGCCAGAGCGAAGAAGCGCGGTGACATCGTAGGTGTCGTACTGCAAGCGCTTGTCGTAGCTGGTCCAGCCCGGTCTGAAGAAGTGATCGCTCACGCGCTGGCCATTCACTTCGACAAGGTTGAGGCCGAGGCTCGTGACGTAGAGTCGCGCTGACGCAACACGCTGCGCAAGCGTGAACTCACGGCGCAGCATCGGACTCGGATTCGCTCGGGAGCTGTCTTCGCTGAGGTCAGGAGTGATCCATTGCGCGCTCCAGTCGCCGCGGGCGAGCAGACCCATCTCCCAGAATCCCGGTGTGCTCCACGGTGACATCCGTCCTTCGTTATCCCAGACACGCACCTGCCAGTAATAGCGAGTGCCCGAGTGCGTCGCCGGTCCGCCGTACAGGCGAAAAATTGACGAACCCGACGGGACCTTGCCGGAATCCCACAACGGTGCGCGCGCCAGCGAGACGGAATCGGTCGCGACGCGAATTCGATAAGCACTTTGCATCGTGCCGCGTCGGTCGGCCTCAATCCGCCAACTGAGACGCGGCGCGCGCACATCGATGCCGATCGGATTTTGTTGATACTCGGTTTTCAGCCCTTCGACGCGGAGCAACTGGCCATGAACAGGTGCAACCGTGAGCTGACTGATGCAGCAGATCACAAGCGCATAAGTGAGTGGTGTTTGCATTTTCGTTATCGACTCGAAGCCGGCTTGAAGCCGAGTGAACCGTTCAGCCACCGCACCAATGGCAGGAGCGCCTCGTACTCGCGCGCCAGAAACGATGCCAACGACGGACTGATCACCTGCTTGTCGGTGAGCGAGCGTCCGCTGGTGAACGACTGAAATCGCAGCCACTTCGCAGCGGGATGATCCTCGGCGTAGCCGCGTGGCATCCGCTTGAGCGTGCCCTCGTCGTCAAGCCCACCGAATCGGCTCGGAATAGAGCGCGCGATTCGATCGAATCCTTTAGAATCCTTGGCAATGGCGTCGCGCAGCTTCTTCAACTGCGGCCGCGGCGGCATCCAGATGCCTGCGCCGAGTGCGGACTTCCCGCCCGGTTGAAGGTGGAAGTAGTAGCCGGCGCTTCCGGCATCCGCCTCCGCGCCGACTGTTCGAGCTGCATTCAGATGGTGGAACCAGCAGGCCGCATGGGTCTTGTACGGCGACTTGTCTTTGGAGAAGCGAATGTCGCGGTAGATTCGGAACATCGATCGCTTGGGATCGCCACCGATCTCCGGCGCAAACTCGGCGAAGCGCGTGTCGAGATCCTCGATCAGCTCTCGCATCGGCTCGCGTAGCTCGGCTTCGTACTCGTCGCGATGCGCCTCGAACCAGGGCTTCTCGTTGTGCCGGGCGAGGCCTCGAAAGAAGCCAAGTGCGCGTTGTGTGAATGGCATGGCTGAGAAGATACGCGCCTACGTTCGGAGTCGCTTCCGCAAATAATACTGCCGGGAGCCAGGCGGATACCCTTCGAGGGTGCCGAAAAGCTCGTAGCCGAGTTTCTCATAGAACGGCCGCGCCTGGTAATCGAACGTGTCGAGACTGACATCGGTGCAGCCACGCAATCGCGCCAGATCCTCTGCCGCCGCCATAAGCCGGGTTCCAAGTCCGTGTCCTCGCGCGCGATCGTCGACCCATAACTTCGCGATGTACAGCCAGCGCCAACGCGTGTGACCGAGGATGCCACCGACTACAACGCCCGTGGAGTCGCGAGCGACGAACTTTACCGGCCGGTCGTCGGCGGGACCGAGCCGATCCTCATTGAACGCAAGCAATCCGCGGACGACGAGCGCTTCGTCGGCGGGCATCACTTCGTCATCGATTTGAATGTCGTCTGCTGCTGCCAATTTCTTGCTATTTCCTCACTAGCGGGTGCTCACCAAAGAACGACCACATCAGACTCGTCGCGTCGATGCTGCGAGTGGTGAGACCGACGAACCATTTTGGCAGCGGCGTGCCGCCAGGCCAGGTATGGCCTCCTCCCTGAACGGTGTAGAGCACCACGGCCGCGTCGTCAGCGCAATTCGTGTACGTGCGACGAGTGACATCAACCGCCACCGTTGATTCAACGGGGTTGGCTCCGCATTGGTTTCTTCGTGCCCAATTCGCCGCCCACCTCGGCGTGCTTGGAAAAGGCCGCGGAGAGACCCAAGAGGAACCGCCGTTGTACGGAACCTCCGGATCGGCTGTCCCATGAAACGCAATCATCGGAACCGCTCGCTGGTCTGTGCACCAGCTCCACGGGAGTGTCTGCGCCGCTGCGACCATCCCCACCGCCGCGATTCGGTCGGACAGCGTGCAGGAAAGGACGAACGACATGCCGCCACCGTTGGAAAGCCCGTTGGCGTAAATCCGGCTGGAGTCGATGTTGTAAGACGCCTTCAGCGTGTCGATCAACTCCGAGATGAATCTGACATCCTTTATCAGACCGGGTCCTGGTTCCGCGCGCCAGATCCTGACTCCCCTGCCGCCAATTCCAGACGGGTAGACGACAATGAAGGCTTCGCGGTCGGCCAAATTGTTCCACTGACTCGTTTCCTTTTGAGCTGCACCCCACAGCCCCGCGCCGTGCATGCTGATCACGAGCGGCGCGGGCCGGGCGGGGTCGTAGCGCTTCGGGACGTAGAGCCGATACGTGCGCTTCTCGCCCGACGACATGAAGCCGCCGTTGTCGCGGTTCTGGGCGTAGAAGGAGACGC
>DASWGL010000322.1:0-6346 GCA_036393735.1 Gemmatimonadaceae bacterium
CGTGGCTTGCTCAGCTTACGGTAGCTGCATGAATTCGCACGCGCTGAACGTCATAGAGGTTCCACGTACGCTTGCGCTCATTTCCGAGAGAGCCACATCTCCGCTCGGCGCCGAGCGAGTGAGGGAGTTGCGGCCAGTGACCGATCGCGATGCGATCGAGCGCGAGCACGCACGCGTTGCGGCGGTGCGCTCACTCGTAGCGGCAGAGGAACCGTGGCATCTGCACGGTGTGCCGGATGCGCGGGCGGCGCTGACGCGCTTGCGTGTCGAACGGGCGTCTCTCGTAGCGGGCGAACTTCTGACGGCGGCGAAGCTTCTTCGCAGCTCGCGCATCACGCGTGAATCCTTGCGCGGTGAACGCGCGTCGCCGATGGTGGCGGCGGTTCTCGCCGGGCAGATCGATCCGCTGATGGCTAACAAGGCCGTTGAGGATGCGATCGAGCGCGCGATCGATGAGGACAGTCAGGTTCGCGATGACGCCTCCCCTACGCTCAAGAAAATCAGACGCGAGCTGAAGGGCTCCCAGGGAGAGCTGGTCAAGCTTCTCGAGCGCGCTATGGCCAAGCTCGAGCCGCACCAGCGCGTTGCCGACATGTCAGTCACGGTCCGTAACGGCCGTTTCGTCATTCCCGTCCGGCGCGAAGCCCAGCGTGTAATCGGTGGAATCGTCCACGACGCATCAGCGACTGGCGGAACGCTATTCGTCGAGCCGCCCGCGGCGGTCGAAGCGGGTAATCGCATCCGTGAGCTGCAGGTCGAAGAGGTCGAAGAAATCGATCGGATTCTCCTGGAGTTGACAGAGAAGCTTCGCCCACACCGCGAGGCACTCGGGCGTTCGCTCGAAGCGTTGATCACCCTCGATTCGCTCGTCGCGCGAGCGCGCTACGCCATCGAGTTCCGCTGCGCTCCAGTGGAGCTGTCGGATTCAACGAATGGATTCGTCGTGGTCGAGGGTCGCCACCCGCTGCTCGTGGCCCAGGGAATCGACGTCGTTCCATTCGATCTCGAGATGTCGCCGAACGAGAGAACGCTGCTCATCTCCGGGCCGAACACCGGTGGCAAAACGGTCTTGCTCAAGGCGCTGGGCCTGTTTTCCGCGCTCGTGCAATCGGGGATTCCAGCTCCGGTCGATGTGGGATCACGAATCGCGGTCTTCGACAACATCTACGCCGATGTTGGAGACGAGCAGTCGATCCTCGCGAGTCTTTCGACGTTCAGCGCGCATCTCAAGAACCTCGCCGAAGTACTAAGCTCCGCTACCGAGCATTCCCTCGTTCTGATCGACGAGCTTGGCTCGGGCACCGATCCCATTGAGGGCGCGGCATTGGGCGGCGCCATTCTCGAAGCGCTCACCGCGCGGCGCACGCTCTCCATCGCCACGACACATCTCGGCGCGCTGAAAGAGCTGGCGACGCAGGTCGAGGGCGTCGTGAACGCGTCGCTGCAATTCGACCCGGTCGCACTGGCTCCAACATATCGGCTCACCAAGGGGGTGCCCGGCCGCTCCTATGGAATCAGCATTGCCCGGCGGCTGAATCTGCCCGGCGAGATTCTGGCGAGAGCGGAGGAGCGGATACCCGCCGACGAAAGGAAAGTCACGGCGCTCCTGGCCGAGCTGGAGGCACGCCAGAAATCACTGACGGTCGCGGAGCAGAAGGCTGGCGAAGTCGCCGAGGACGCGAGAGACCGCGCGAGCAGAGTGTCGGAGCGCGAAAGAAATGTCAGGGAGCGCGAGCGCGAGGTCGAACAAGCCTCACGACGCGAGGCAAGGCAGTATCTTCTCGAAGCGCGCGCGCAGGTAGAGCGCACCATTCGCGAGCTGAAGTCGGCGACCGCGCAGGGCGACGAGGCAGCGCACGAAGCGCGAAAGCGGGTCGAGAGCCTCGCCAACGAACAGGGGCGCGAGCTCGAACGGCTGGAGCGCGAAACAGTGAGCGAGCCCGCGCGGCGGAATCACGCCGAGGTGAGCATCGGTGATTTCGTGGAGGTGGAAACGCTGGGTGGTCGAATCGGACGAGTCGTGGAGATCCGCGACGATGAAGCGGTCGTGGCGGTAGGTGTAATGAAGGTCGCTGTTCCCCGCGGCTCATTGCGCCCGACTGGGGCGGAATCTGCGGCTCCCGAAGTTGCGGTTGCCGTCCGGGGCGATCTCCCGGAAGTGCATGTAGCGAGCGAGATCGACCTGCGCGGGATGCGCGTCGGAGAGATCGATGACATCGTTATGCATGCCGTCGACGCCGCAATTCGAGCTGATCTCAAGTCGCTCCGCATCATCCACGGCAAGGGAACCGGCGCCCTCCGTGAGCGCGTGACCGAGATGCTCCGCAAGGAATCGCGAGTGACGAGTTTTCGACTCGGAGCCTGGAACGAGGGCGGCGCTGGCGTCACCGTGGTGGAGCTCAAGTGATCCCGGACGAGGTCGTCGAGCAGGTCCGTGATTCCGCCGACATCGTGCAGATTGTCGGCGAATACGTGAACCTCAAGCGGCAGGGTGCCGACTTCCGCGGACCGTGCCCTTTTCACCAGGGAACGCACCGCAACTTTTCCGTCTCGCCCAAGAAGCGGATGTACTACTGCTTCGTCTGCCATGAAGGCGGAGATGTCTTCCACTTTCTACAGAAAAGACTCGGCCTCGAATGGCCGGCGGCGGTCAAGATGGTTGGGGAGAAATCGGGCATCGAGGTTCGCGAGGTTGATACGCGACGCGAAGGACCTGATCCGCGCGAGCCGCTGTGGGAAGTCAACGCGACCGCCGCGGCGTACTTCCAGAAGTTTCTGTGGGACGACCCACTCGGCGCCCAGGCGCGCGATTACCTAACGCAGCGCGACATATCGCGCGAAGTCGCGGATCAGTTCGGCATTGGGCTGGCTCCGCGCGAGATCGGCTTGCTACGGAACTACATGGCCACCCTCGGCTTCGACGAAACGCGCCTCGCCGCGGCGGGTCTTCTCGTGCAAGGCGAGGATGGAAGCGAGCCACGCCCACGCTTTCGCGGCCGCCTCATGTTCCCGATTCTGGATTCGATGGGCCGCAATATCGGATTTGGCGGACGAATCCTTGGACCGGGCGAGCCCAAGTATCTGAATTCGCCGGAGTCGGCAGTGTTCTCCAAGGGGAAAACGCTGTATGGACTGAACTGGGCGAAGAACGACATCAGGCGCGAGGACCAGGTGCTCGTCGTCGAGGGCTATTTCGACGTCGTCAGGTTGATGGCCGCCGGTGCAACAACGGTCGTCGCCGCAATGGGCACCGCGCTCACCGACGCGCAGGCCGCGGCGCTCAGAAAGCTGACGAAGAACGTTTTCCTCCTCTATGACAGCGACAAAGCGGGACTGCAGGCGACTTTCCGCTCCGGCGATGCGCTGTTGCGGCAAGGCGTAGCGGTGCGCGTCGTTACGCTGCCCGAGGGCGAAGATCCCGACACTTTCGTGAAGGCTCACGGCGCCGCGGCTCTCACTGCTCGCCTCAGAGATGCGATTGACGTTTTCGAGCGAAAGATTCAGCTGCTCGAGCGCGCTGGAATGTTCTCCGAGCTGCACAAAAAGCGGCGCGCACTCGACCGCCTGCTTCCCACGGTACGCGCGACTTCGGATGAGATCATGCGCGATCTCTATCTCTCGAGGGCGAGCGAAGTCAGCGGAGTTGCGCGCGAAGTCCTCGAGCGGGAGCTGCGTGGCAGGGTGATCCCAGGCATCTCGGTCTCTTCGCCGCCGGCTCCAGCGCCCCGAATTTCCGCCGCGGCCCGGGCGCGTCGCGGGGAAAGACGAGCGCAGCACTCCGAACGGGGTGCCTCTGCTGAGCGCGAGCTCGTGCGCGCGATCCTCCTGAACCGTTCCCGGGTCGAACAGATTGCGGAGACGCTCGGCGCGCACAGCATTCGCGATCCGCAGTATCGGGCGATCTATCGCGCACTTATAGCTGCCGACCCTGACTCAACAATCGACGAGATCACTGCGAATCTTGATGAGGAGACGATCGAGACCGTCGAGGACCTTCTCGCCGAGGGGGCAAACCAGATCGATCCTGAGCGCACGATCAGCGACAGCTTCGCCACGCTAAGGGCACGAGACCTCGATCAGCGTGCGGCGGAGCTCGACCGGATCATTCCACTGGCCGATGGCGCTCAGAAAGACAAGCTGATCGCCGAGAAGGACGAGATCAGTAAGGAATTGAGGACGACGGGCAAAAACTACTTCAAGAAATTCAGAAGGACGGAGGCTCGGTGACGATTTGGGGCCGCGTGGAAAGGAAAGTTGAAATGCTGGCGACAACTTGGAGGTTGAATGGAACAGAATGTTGAGGCGCGCGTGATGACTCGGAGGTTGGATGCTAGAGGAAGTTGAAGCGCTGCTGGCGCTGCAAGAGGACGATATGAAGATCCGCGAAATCGAAACTCAGATTCGATCGCTCGACCCGCAACTGGCCGAGCTGGACAAGAAACGCGATCAGGCGGCTGCCGCGCTGTCGCGCGCGCAGATAGCGATCCAGGCGGAGGAGAAAAAGCAGCGCGAGCTACAAGGGCGGCTGGCCCAGCACAAGCAGCTTCAGGAACGAAATCTCCATCAGCTCGAGGACGTCAAGCGGATGCGCGAGGCTACCGCCGCCACCGCGCAGGTCGAATCCACTCGGCGACTGATGGCGGAGGACGAGGGCGAGCTGGCGATCCTCGGACGGAGGATCAGCGAGATGAATGCGACAATTGTGGCTTCGACGCAGGCACTAGCGGCGGTAGAGCACGAGCAGCAGGAGGCCCGTCCGGAGATCGAGGCCAAGAGAGCGGCCCTCCAGTCGCAGCTCCAGGACGCGAAGCGCGACCGCGACGGAAGGGCAGGTTCCGTCTCCCGACCAATGCTCGGCAAGTACGACCGGATCAGGGGCAGGAGAACGATGGCTCTCTACGCGCTCCGGGGTGGCTCGTGTGGGAACTGCGACACAGCCGTGCCGCTCCAGCGCCGGAACATGATGGCCGGCAGCGGAGAGATAGAAGTGTGTGAAGCGTGCGGCGTTCTGTTGTACGCGGAAGGTGGATGATCACGCGACATTTCGCGACCGACGCTCATTTCGCGACGCTTGAGAGCGTCCGCTCCACTTTCTAACTTGCGATGGTGACTACACTCGCGTCGGAACGACCGGCTCCGCCTGCACGGTGGATCCTTCCCAAAGCTCCGGATGAAGAGGCTGTGCGAGCGCTGGAGGAAGCACTCTCGCTACCAGAAATCGTCTGCCGTCTGCTGCTCATTCGCGGCTACGTGTCGGCCGAGGACGCGAAGCTCTTCCTGCGCCCGAAGCTCGACCGGCTCCACGATCCATTCAGCTTTCTCTCGATGGACAAGGCCGTCGAGCGCCTCGCCCGTGCAGTGCGCGACCAGGAACTGGTGTTCATCCATGGCGACTACGATGTGGATGGCATCTGCTCCACGACGATCCTTACCCGCGTGGTTCGCGCACTCGGCGGTAAGGCAATGCCTTTCATTCCTCGCCGCATCGAGGATGGGTATGACCTGAGCGATGCCGGAGTCGATGCCGCGATCGCGGCGGAAGCGAAGGTCGTGGTCACATGTGACTGCGGCACTGGCGCCGTTGCTCCCGTCGCGCGCCTCTGTCGCTCGGGAATCGACGTCATCGTTACCGACCACCACCTTCCGAGCGGCGAGCTGCCGGACTGCCTCTCTGTTCTAAATCCGAAGCGAATTGGCGACGAGTACCCGGACAAGGATCTCGCGGCTGTCGGCGTAGCGTTCAAGCTCGCGCAGGCTCTCACCCGAGCACTCGGCGGCAACGAGAACTTCGTGTGGGCGATGTTGGATCTGGTGGCCCTGGCGACGATAGCCGACGTCGCGCCGCTTCGCGGCGAGAATCGGGTATTTGTTCGCTACGGTCTCAAGATGCTGGCGGAAACCCGCAACATTGGAATGCGGGCGTTGCTTAGAGCGGCCGGTCTCGATGGCAAGCAGCTCACCGCGGGCAGAATCGGGTTCATCCTCGCGCCGAGACTGAACGCCGCGGGCAGGCTCGGACACGCGATTCGGGGAGTTGAGCTTCTGCTAACCGAGAACGAGCACGAGGCGAACACGATCGCGCGCGAGCTCGAGGAGCTGAATCAAAGGCGTCAGGACATAGATCGCGCGACGCTCGAGCAGGCGCGCGACAAAGTACTGGCGATGGATCTCGACGAGATGTTCACTATCGTGCTTGCCGACGACACGTGGCACCCGGGCGTGATCGGTATCGTGGCGTCGCGATTGGTCGAAGAGTTCGGAAGGCCCACCGTACTGATCGCGCTCTCGGGCGATCAGGGCAAAGGATCTGGCCGGTCGATTCCGAAATTCGATCTTCACGGCGCGC
>DASWGL010000323.1:0-5192 GCA_036393735.1 Gemmatimonadaceae bacterium
TGGATGTTGGTGACACAGGACTTGGTGAGCCTGGACTCGGCGAGCCCATCATTGACGAAGATCCGCTCGCGGGACTCAATGTCCTGGAGGACGATCGCTTCTTCATTCACGACCCGGCGCACGAAGAGCATTCGGCGGACCCTGCCAAGGCCAAACGGTCGCACGAGCCGGTTGCGGATGACATACCCGAAATCGAAACCGTCGAGCTCAATGCCGAGCGAGAGGATAACGGGGAGGAGCCTGCTCCGGCGCCGGTCGGGAAAAGCGCGCAAAAACCTCCGACGAGGAAGGAAGCCGCGCCGGTCGTGCAGGACGAGGAAGAAGAAGCCGAAGAGGACGAGGTAGAGGAGGAGCGCCCCGCAGCGAAGCCGACCAGGCCGAAGCTCGTCGAGCCACTCCGAATGACGCGGCCGAAGCCCAAAAAGGAGCCGACGCCGCAACGCCAGGAGGCACCTTCCCAGCGTCAGCCCGTCAATCCCTTCATGCGCCGCGCCACCAAACCCAAAGCGCCGTCGCCACGGTCCGCACCGCGGCAGGCAACGCCGCAGACGGAAGTCCCGCGTGCTGCAACTCCGAAGGAGAACGCGGCGCAGCACAGCCCCGAGGACAATTTCGTCAACATGGCTGACTGGCTGCGCGAAGAATCGGGCCCACGCTCGACGCGCATGGTCGCCGCAGAAGACCCGACGCGCGAGGAAGGCGAGCAGGCGGACTTCACCGACATGCTCGAGAAGTTCAAGGCAGGCATTGCGGCCAACGTGGACGACGAGGATTTCGACAGCCACTACGATCTTGGCGTCGCTTACAAGGAGATGGGTCTCATCGACGAGGCGATCTTCCAATTCCAGAAGGCGCTGCGCGGAGCCACGCAGCGAATCCGCGCCTACGAAGCGCTCGGACAGTGCTTCATCGATCGCAACGAGCACGATGTAGCGATCACCGTGCTCGGGCGTGCGTTGCGCGAGCCCGGCATGGAGGACGAGGATCTTATCGGCGTGCTCTACCTCCTCGGCTTTGCGTCAGAGGGGAGCAAGAAGGCCCGCGATGCCGCCGCGTACTACCAGCGTGTATTTGCGATCGACATCGATTTCCGCGACGTGAGCAAGCGCCTCAAGCAGATGACCAAGGCCGCCACGAAATGAGATCGGCCGCTGCCCCGGACACACGCCGAATGAAGATGACGATGCCGCGTGGGGTCACGCTCCAGGCGATTCAGCTTCCCGTACGCGACAAGCTCGACGACGTGTCGCGAGCGATGGCACGCATTGTCTCCAGCGATCTGCCGCTGGTCGGACAGGTGAGCGCCCACCTTCTCGCCATGCGCGGAAAGCTGTTCCGTCCCACCCTTCTGCTCCTCTCGAGCGAAGTCGCTGAGGAACCGGACGAACAGGCCGTCACCCTCGCCGCGGCGCTGGAGCTGATTCACCTCGCGACGCTCGTCCACGACGACGCCGTCGATCACTCGGCGCTGCGTCGCGGAATGCCGACCGTCAACGCGTTGTTCAGCCATCAGATCTCCGTGATCATGGGAGATTTTCTCTATTCCACCGCGCTCACGCACCTCGTAGGGCTGGGCGATCTGGAAGCGCTCCAGGCGCTGACGCGCGCGTCAACCGAGATGACGCTTGGCGAGATGCGGCAGCTTGCGGTGACCGATCCCCTTCGCTTTACCGAGCGAGAATACTACGATCTCATTCGTTCCAAGACCGCCTCGCTGATGCGAACCGCGTGCGAGCTGGGAGCGCTCTCCGGCGCCCGAAAGTACGGTGTCGCACTCGGGACGTTCGGGGAGAATCTTGGAATGGCGTTCCAGATCACGGACGACCTGCTCGACTACCGCGAGGAGATGGAAACCACCGGCAAGCCGTCCGGTCTCGACCTGCGCGAGCACAAGGTGACGCTCCCCCTCATCCACGCGCTCCGCGCGATGTCCCCATCGTCGCGCCAGGAAGTCCAGCGGCTGTTCGATAGTGAGACGGTGACCAACGACGACATTGCCTCAGTCGTTCGGATCGTCGATGAGAATGGCGGGTTCGACTACGCGCGCGCGCGGGGTGATGAGTTCGCCGAGCGAGCTCATGACGCGCTCGCGGATTTGCCGGATACGGTAGCGCGCCGGTCGCTGACGGCGTCAATTTCATACGTCATGGAGAGACACTCATAATGCCGCCACCGCGGGGTCATAACAGACGCGGATCGCTCTTCCACACTCTGGTGCTGGCCTCAGGCTTCGTAGTGGGCGGACTGTTGACGCAGGTGGGACGCAGGTTTCTCCCGCCCGGTGCGGCCAAGGAATTCTTTACCACGGGTGTGACGCCGGCCATCGGGCCGTTGCCGGTGGACTTGATTATACTGAAGTTTGCGCTTGGCCCGATCGCGCTGGACGTGTCACTTTTGAGCCTCTTGGGTGTAGTCGTGGCGTACCTCATAGCGCGTTCGCTTTTCTAGGAGTCTTCTATGTTTGGCAATCTGGGGTTCCCCGAGCTGTTGATAATCATGGTGGTGGTCCTGCTTCTGTTCGGCGCGAAGCGGATCCCCGAGATCGCGGGCTCGATGGGAAAGGGCATCAAGGAATTCAGGAAGAACATCAACGAGGCGACGCGGGATATCACCTCGGAGACGCAGCAGACGATCGATACGGATACGCAGACGCGGCTCACCTCGGCTGAACTTGAGCGGAAACGGGCGGCGGAAGAGGCCGAGAGGCCGGAGCCGAAGAGGTTGCTCTAGGCTGGGAACTGAACGACAACAGAACGGGTGCCAGTCGTCTGTAGTTAAGTTCCGAGTTGCTAGTTCACTACGCCCTGACTTTCCTCGGCGTGCGATGAACTGATTGCTCCTCGCGGGATACGACGCCGGTAGGCGGACAATTGCCCCCTACCGTGATGCGTGAGCGATTTCAAGAAACTCAAGGTTTGGCGCAAAGCGCATGCACTTGCCCTGAATGTCTATGCTGTGGCGACCCGAATACGCGGCTCTGACAACGCATCACTACGTAGCCAGTTAATGCGAGCTGCGACGTCGGTTCCGACAAACATCGTAGAGGGAACCGGCCAAACGAGCGGAAAGGAGTTTGGCCGATTCCTAAGCATTGCGCTCAAATCGACATCTGAGCTCGAATACCACCTTATGTTCGGCCGAGAGATCCGGGTAATCAGCCTAAACGATTTCGAATCGCTCTCAGCTCAGGCAATTCAAGTCCGCAAGATGCTACACGGATTGCGAAACCGGGTGGTGAGTTCTCCAGGAACGCCCCAACGAGACGTCCCGGCGTCGTGAACTAAGGTCTGGCATCTGTGCCACTGACCGCCGGCACCCGTTCAGTTGCCGTACGCGTGATCCCAGATGAAGCACACGCAGCTATTGCGTAGTGCGACGAGCGGAAGCCTCAACCTGCTTTCGTTTATCGTCGATCTTCGCCACCGCTTTCAGATTGGCGAGAAAGACCCTGACCCTGTCCTGCCTCATCTGCTGTAACGCCTGCTGCCTCACCGCCGCCTTCTGAGCCTCGAAGGTCGCTCTGTTCGCGGCAATGCGATTGTCGACGCGCTCGACGACAACCTCCGCGGTCGAACGAATTGGCTCGCTGACGGCGTGCAGCGGCAACGTGAATGCCGCACCGACTGCCTCGGGGGCCTGCGCCAGCTCGGGCACGCCGGTCACCCGCGTGAATGGCTTGGTGCTGACGACCTGCATGTTCAACAGCTTGGCCGCCGACTCCAGCGAGCTCGCCCCCGCGACCTTCGCAAAGTTGCGCGCCTGTGGCATAAGCGCGTCGACTTTCTTCTGCCGGAGCAGATACGCGCGGATATCCTGCTTCGCCTGATCGAGCGAAAGAGTTCCGCCGGGCGTTAGTGAATCGAGACGCGCGAGGTAGTAACCATCCTCGGCGTCGAACAGCTCGCTGGTCTCGCCGGGTTTCGCACCCTGGAACGCCCACGGGCCAACGCTCGGAATGTATTGCCCGTTTACCGTCAGAGTGTTGCCCTCGACCACCGCGCTCCGGATGATCGGAATCTGCAGCGCACGCGCCGCCGAATCGAACTTCGCTGGCTGATCGGCCGACGCCGCCATTCGCGCCAGCGAATCCGCTCGGCGATCTGTCCTCGCGGCAGCCGAGTCGCTCTGCTGGATGCGAAGCAGAATGTGGCGCACAGTGATCGTATCGCCTTTACGCGCATCGACCCTGATCAGGTGATAGCCGAACGGCGTCAGCACGGGCTGCGAGATCTCCCCCGGCTTGAGAGCGTACGCGGCCGTCTCGAACGGGGCGACGAATTTGCCCTTCGGACCCTTGCCGAGCGAACCGCCGTTTATCGCGGAGGCCGAGTCAGCTGATTCGGCACGCGCGACATCCTCGAACTTCTCGCCGCCGAGAATTTTCGCTCTCAGTGCGAGCGCGCGGGCGCGAACCGCGGCTGAATCCGCGGCGCTCACCGCGCGCGGAATGATGATGATCGAGACCTTCGCCGTGCCGGGACGCTCGAACTGCTTTTTGTGCGTGTCGTAGTAGGCGCGCACCTCGTCGTCGCTCACCCGAACGGCGGAGTCGGAGATTCGCTCGGGCTCGAACGCCACGAAGGATACCTGTGCGGTATCGTGCGTGTCCTGAAAGCGGCGCCACAGCTGCTCGTCCGAGATGTACACGTCGCTTGCGATCTGGTCGAAGAGCTTTTCCTTGGGGATCTCCGTCCGATAGTACTGCTCGAGCTGGAAGAGGAGCCCGTTCTGTTTCGCGAGCGGACTGGCCAGGAAGCGCTGGTACTTGGCGGGATCGAACTGTCCGTCGGTCTGCAGATCGGGCGCCTGCATTAGCTGCGGAGGCGGGTTATAGCGTGCCGCCTGGAGAATTTCGTCGTCTGATACTGAGATACCGCGGCGCCGGTACTCCTGACGGAGGAGGGCGTCGCCCACGAGCTGGTCGAACGCCTGGTCCATCAATCGCTGTCTCTCGTCGAGGGAGATGCTCTGATTGCTGCGCTGAGTCTCGTCTTGCTCGAGATTTTGCGTTGCCTGGTACCAAGTGGTGGCGAGGATGTCCTCTCCGTTCACGGAGGCTACGGCGGTGGTGCTCGTCACCGGCGCGCGGCCGAGCAGACCGGAAGTCTGAGCGAGGAGGAAACCACCGACGAACAGCACGACGATGATGATCCAGATGTATTTTGCGGAGGCCCGCATTGCTTGCAGCAAGG
>DASWGL010000324.1:0-2558 GCA_036393735.1 Gemmatimonadaceae bacterium
CGAAGCCAAGCCGACCGCGGCGGCCTGGCGTGCGAAGCCTGCGTGGTACGTCGTGGCGAGCAACGACCGCATGATCGATCCGGAGCAGGAAAAGAGCATGGCGACACAAATCAAGGCCAAGGCCACGGTACTGCCGTCGAGTCATGTCGCCATGTTGTCGCATCCGACAGACGTGGCGAACGTCATCGAAGAAGCCGCTGCCAACGGACATCGTCGATGACCGCAGAAGACGTCATCCGGACCCATACGGAAGGATTCAACCGCGCGTTGACGACGCACGACCTGGACGCGCTGTCGGCGATCTATGCGGACGACTACATGCTCGTGCGCCCGGATGGCTCCGTGTTGGGCAAGGAGGACGTCTTGCGGGATCTCGGGCCGGGCGGCCTGCGCATCATGTCGATCGAACTCGCCAACGTCAGCGTCCGGATCTACGACCAGACGGCGCTCCTGACAGGTGATAGTCGGACGGTCACATCGAGGAATGGCGATGAGATGAGCGCGCATATCCGATTGCTCGCGGTCTACGTGCACGATCGCAGCAGACTCCGACTGGCGCACTTCCAAAGTGCGTCGCTCCCGGCTTGAAGAGCATGGACCACACCCATGTCACCGCTCCGACTCGCTTTGTCGAGAGCGACGGGATTAGGTTCGCGTACCGTCGCTTTGGGCAGGCATCGGGAATGCCCCTTCTCTTCTTCCAGCACTTTCGCGGGGGGATGGACCATTGGGATCCGGCGGTCACGGATGGATTCGCTCAAGACCGACCGGTGGTGTTATTCGACAACGCTGGTGTGGCGGGCACGACTGGGGACACGCCGAACACGATCGAAGCGATGGCGGACCACGCCGTCGCGTTCGTGGGTACGCTGGGACTCTCGCAGGTTGATGTCCTCGGATTCTCGATTGGCGGCTACGTAGCGCAAACCCTTGCGCTGCGTCACCGCACGCTCGTGCGTCGCATGATTCTCGTCGCGACGGGTCCTCGAGGCGGCGATCCGTCTCAGGATCCGCACGCGGCGGAGTATGCCGCATCGACAGACCCGATCACTGGTGAGAGCAGCCTCGACGCCTTTCTATATCTGTTCTTTCGCGCCACTGCGACGAGCCAAGCCGCCGGCAGAGCGTTCTGGGAGCGTCGGCACGAACGGAAGAGGGACGTTGATCCTCCGAGTACAGAGCAGACGATGGCCGCTCAACGAGCCGCGGCTATTGAATGGCGCCAGATACGAGGAGAACGCTTTTCAGAACTCAGGGACATTTCGCAACCGACCCTGGTCGTGAATGGACATCATGACGTGATGATTCCGACCCTCAATTCGTACACGCTCTCGCAGCACATTCCGCGCGCCCAATTGATCATCTACCCAGATTCCGGCCACGGCGTTCTCTTTCAATTTCCAGAGTTGTTCGTGACCCACGGCCGTATGTTCCTCAATGGTTCCTGAAAGGAAGATCCGTTTATGCCGATGATCGATGTGTACGCACCAAAGGACCTTCTTCCAGCTGGATCCGATCGCAAGATCGGCGAGGCGTTGACCATGGCAGTTCTCCGCGCTGAAGGCGTTACCGCCCCCGGTCGGGCTTACCTGGAGAATACAGCCGCTTTCATTCACAGGATGGAGCCGACGGCTCTCCAGACGGCGGCGCAGCCGCTCGCGCGAGCTGTTCGCGTTCAAATCATCACTCCGCCCGGAGCGTTAAGCCGGGCGAGTCAGAAACAACTGGTGAAAGACGCGACGACCATCATCGCAGACGCCTGCGGCGACCCGTCGCAAGCTGAACGTACGTGGGTTCTCCTTACAGAGGCAGCGGAGGGAGGCTGGGGCATGGCCGGTACGGCATTCGGCCGTGAGGAGTTTGCCGCGCTCGCGGCGGCCGCGAAGAAGTGACGCTCTCCGATGACAAACAGACGCTTGATGCCGACACGCTTCTAAAGCGCGGCAAGTCTGGTTCGTTGCCCAGCACGTCGTCAACGTCCCGATCGTGGAGGCGAGCTGAAGCACGTCGAAGGTCCGAGCCCGACTTTTGTGAGGTGCAATGTGAGCACAATTGACCGCATCGCCATACGTCATGTCGACGTGGAACGGGCAACGGTGATTTCTGCGCTGCCTTTCGCGGCGGTTGTCTCGAAAGTCGCAGCGGCCATTGGCCATCCAGACATGTCAGAGTTCGCACGAGCTGTGAGAGCCGCACGGACGTCCCCCGATCTCGAAGCTGTCGTCACTGCGGCGATCGGCACAGCAGGCCTGATGGAGATGGCGCACTTCGATGTTGGCGAGGTGCTTCGGAAGGAGGCGGAAGATGCGCCAGAGGCGCTGCGCCTCGTCGTCGGAAATCCTCTGATTATGAAGGAGATGGTCAAACACGTTCCCGATGCCGCGTCGTATGCACCGGTGACGATTTTGATCGACCGGCGGCCAGACGGCGTCTATCTGTCGTACGACCTCGTCGCGAGCTTGCTCGCGCCGTACGGGAATGAAGAGGCGTCAGTCGTTGCGCGCAATCTAGACAACAAAGTGATGGCTCTGTTGACCGACGCGGCAGAGTGACTACAC
>DASWGL010000325.1:0-6407 GCA_036393735.1 Gemmatimonadaceae bacterium
GAAGGCGCGCTGCCGGTACGCCTCGGGGTCCTTCTCTCGCACGCCGGACGCCGCCAGCTCGTCGCGCATGCGTCGTATCTCGGGACTCTGCTGGCGGCGGCCGAATTCCGCCTCGAACTGACGCCGGTACTCCCTCGTCAACGGCCCGGGGCTGATCAGCGCCAGACGATGAGGCGCGCGCAGATGGGGATTTGCCCTCTGTACGATCGCATGAAGGAGTCCGAGCATCGCGCCCCACGAATACCCGACGATCGACAAGAGGTCGAGCCCGAACTCCTCGACGACCGCTCCCAGATCCTCAACATGGGTCTCCCACGTAATCGGAATCCGCGCGTCGGCTCTCGAGCGGCCGCCTCCACGCTGGTCGTAAAAGAGCAGATCGTGCTTCTCGCCCAGGTGAAGCATCTGCGGCAAAAGGTATCGGTGGTCGGCGCCCGGTCCACCGTGAAGAACCAACAGCTTCGGGGCACCCGGCCGACCGTATTTCGCCCAGTAAAGGGGTGAGCCTGTAGTCGTTGTGAATCCTTCTTCCCGGGGCGCGGGGATCGGCTTGGGCATGGACAGCTAGCTCGGCGAGCTCACGAGGGCGGCAACAACCCCACGACTAGCGCGCGGTGAAGTCGGTCTTGCTCGTCACCGCCCGGCAGGTCTCGGCGATCAGCTCCGCGGCGTGATCCAGATCCTGGATGCTCACCAGTTCGTTCGGCGAATGCATGTAGCGATTGGGGACTGAGACGAGGCCCGTCGCGACTCCCTCGCGCGCGATGTGAATTGCGTCGGCATCCGTGCTCGTCTCGCGTCCAGCCGCATGCAGCGAAAAGGGAATCTTCCGGTTTTCCGCCGTCTTCCGCAGCAGCTCGAACACGACCGGAGAGATGATCGACCCGCGCGTCAGCACCGGGCCTCCATCGATGGCAGCATCGCCGTATTCCTTCTTCTCTACACCGGGATGATCGATCGCGAACGTCACATCGACGACGATTGCCATCTGCGGGTCGATGAAGGTCGCGCACACACCCGCCCCGCCACCCCGATAGCCGATCTCTTCCTGCGTCGTGGCGACGGCGACGACCTTGGCCGAACCGGGCTTGTCCGCGTACCGGCGCAGCGCCTCGAGGACGACGAACGCGCCGATCCGGTCATCGATCGAACGCGAAACGAGTCTCCCATTGGGAAACTCCATGGTGCGCGAGTCGATCACGCCCGGGTCGCCTACGAGAACCATCTCCTCCGCTTCCTTTTTTGTCTTGGCGCCCAAGTCCACCCAGATGTCGGTGAACTTCGCCGCCTTTTCACGCTCTTCCTGCTTGATGAGATGGATCGGCTTTTTTCCCACGACACCGAACACCTCGCCTTTGCGGCCGATGAACCGGAGACGCTGTCCGATCAGCACCTGCGGATCCCAGCCGCCAATCGGCTGGATGTAGGCGTAGCCCTGGTCGTCGATGTAACTGATGATGACGCCGATCTCATCGATGTGACCGGCCAGCATGATTATCGGCTTGCCGCTGCCATTCACTTCGGCGAGGCTGTTGCCGGCAACGTCGCCGCTCACCTTCGCGAATTTCTTTGCGTAGTCGCGCCACAGCTTCGCGGGCGCGGCCTCGAAGCCGGAAGGACCCGGCGTATCGAGGAGTTTCTTCAAAAAGCTGAGGGATTCGGTGGCGATCATCAGGGGGCGGGGTGCACTGGGGAGGGTCGAATATAGCACCGCGCGGAGGACGCTCCTAACTCACCCGCGCGAACGACTCTTGCAAGACAGGCCTCGGCGCGGCGCTACGGGGAATGGAAAAACCAACTGCGAGAAGAGTGAAAAAAACCAACTGCGAGAAGAGTAAGGTAGAAGGTGCGAGGTACTAGGTGCGAGGCATGAGGTAACGCACATACGGCGCTTCTACCTCCAACCTCATGCCTAGCACCTCGCATCACCCACCTAGCTCTTCTCGCAGTTGGTCTTCCCTGTTAGTCATAAGTTGCCAGTGTCCAAATCACAATTTCCATGATGAAAAGAGTCAGTCTCCTGCTCCCCGTCGTGCTCGGCGCGATTGTCTCGCCGTCCCATGCCTCGGCACAAAGTGCGGTGACTTCCGCGCCACTCACCAATATCCGCTACGAGGTGACGTTCACGCGCGCCAACGGAGTGCGCCGGCAGGTGACATCCACAATGACGTTCACGGTGGGAGGGACAGATCCTGTTCTGCTCTCGCTTCCCAAGTGGACGCCCGGCGCCTACGAGATCGACAACTTTGCGCGGGATGTCTCCAACTTCTCGGCGGAGCAGTCGGGGACCTCGCTGTCCTGGGACAAGATCGATCCCGACACCTGGCGCGTTCGTCCTCGCGGTGTGGGTGAGGTCGCGGTGCGATTCGACTATCTGGCCGACAGCCTCGACAACGCGAACACGTGGTCGCGCCCAGATTTTCTGCTCTTCAATGGGACGAATCTCTTTCTCTATCCAGAGGGCAGGGGATTCGACTTTCCGGCATCGGTGACAGTGAATACGGAAGCCGGATGGAAGATCGTGACTGGAATGACGCCGGCAGGCGCGCACCGCTACGCCGCGTCAAACTATCACGATGTGGTGGACATGCCCTTCTTCGTTGGACAATTCGATCTCGACAGCGCGCAGATATCCGGGACGTGGGTCCGGTTTGCCACATATCCCTCGGGAAGTGTCACCGGCGGGGCGCGAGTCGCCGTCTGGGAAGCGCTCAAGCGAGTGATTCCTGTCGAGGTGAAAGTCTTCAATGAAGTACCGTGGAACACGTATAGTGTGCTGCAGATCACCGATCCATCCTACGGGGGCGGCTCGGGTCTCGAGCATCAGAATTCCCACGTCGATGTGCTGAGTCCCGGAATGCTCGGCACACCGGTGCTTCCGTCACTCTACGCTCACGAGATCTTTCACGCCTGGAACGTCAAGCGCCTGCGACCGGCCGATTTGTGGCCGTACAGGTACGACGAAGCGCAACCCACGCCGTTGCTGTGGATCAGCGAGGGGATCACCGACTACTACGCCGATCTGGCGGAGGTTCGCGGCGGGATCGTGGACGCAAAAGCCTTCTACATGCTGACCAGTGACAAGATGTCGCAGGTAGACGAGCTGCCACCGACGGCGCTCGAGGATGCATCGCTGTCGACGTGGATACATCCACGCGATGGAACCGAGTACATCTACTATCCAAAGGGATCGCTTGCCGGATTGCTGCTCGACATCACGATCCGCGACGCGAGTGACAACCACAGCTCGCTCGACGAAGTGATGCGCACCCTTTACAACACTGCCTACAAGACTGGTCGCGGCTTCACCTCCGACGAGTGGTGGGCCACGGTGAGCAAGGCGGCCAAAGGAAAGTCGTTCGGTGATTTCTACTCTCGCTACATCGATGGCCGCGAGCCATTCCCCTACGACAAGGTGCTTCCCCTCGCGGGACTTCGCCTCGCGCGCGACACTGCGCGCGTGCCGCAGCTGGGAATCGCAAGTCTTCAGGACTCGACCGGCTTGCACGTGACCGAAGTAATTCCGGAAAGCTCCGCGGCAGCCGCGGGCGTTCAGCCCGGAGATCAACTCATCTCTGTCGGTGGATTCAACGCCGACGATCCAAACTGGACCGAAAAATTCCGTTCGCGCTACGCCCGCCAACCGGAAGGTACGGAGGTCCCAGTCGTCGTCCGGCGAAACGGCGCGGAGCAGACTCTGACGGCGCGCCTCCGCTTCGTGACGCGTATCGGCTCGCGCTTGGTCGAGGACGCGCGCGCTTCTTCGAAGGCGCGGCGGGTAAGAGAAGGATTATTGCGGGGAGTAACTCAGCCCTAACCGCCCGCGCTCGCGGCCATGAGCCGACCCGCCGACAGCCCCCGGCCGGTAGTCATAAGTTGCAGTTCAACTCTTGAGGACAGCTTTTGCGATGGTCTGCAGCTGCATGTTGGACGTCCCCTCGTAGATCGTCCCGATCTTGGCGTCGCGATAGAATTTCTCCACCGGGTAGTCCTTCGTGTAGCCGTAGCCGCCGAACAGCTCGACGCAGAGCGAGGTGACGCGCTCGCACACCTGTGAGGAGAAGAGCTTCGCCATCGCCCCCTCCCGCGCGATGTCTTTTCCGGCGTCCTTGAGGCGCGCCGCGTTGTACACCATTAGCCGTGCGGCCTCGATTTCCGTCGCCGCCTGCGCGATTTGGAACTGAACTCCCTGAAACTCGGCGAGCGGCTTCCCGAACTGCTTGCGCTCGTTGAGATACTTGATGGTGGCGTCGAGCGCGCCCTGCGCGATGCCGATCATCTGCGCGCCGATGCCGACGCGCCCTCCGTTCAGAGTGTCGATGGCGATCTTGCAACCCTGACCGACGGGTCCGAGCACGTTCTCCTCGGGAGCCTCGCAGTTGTCGAGCAACAGCTCGACCGTGCTCGAGGCGCGAATCCCGAGCTTGTCCTCCTTCTTGCCTACCTTGAATCCCTTGAACCTGCGCTCGATGATGAATGCGGTGATGCCGCGATAACCAGCTGACGGATCCGCGTTCGCGAACACTACGAACACACCCGCTTCAGCGCCGTTCGTGATCCACAACTTTTGTCCATTCAACACCCACTTGTCGCCACGCTTCTCTGCGCGAGCAGCCAACCCGAATGCATCCGAGCCTGAACCCGATTCTGACAGGGCGTACGCGCCGATGATCTCGGATGCGAGCTGCGGCAGGTACTTCGCCTTCTGCGCGTCGGTGCCGTACCGCGCGATCGGGTAGTTAACGAGGGTGTTCTGCACATCGCAGACGATTGCTGCTGCCGCGTCGACCTTGCTGATCTCCTCTACCGCGAGCGTCACCATGAACAAGGTTCCGCCCGCGCCGCCGTACTGCTCCGGGACTTCGATTCCCATCAGGCCGAGCTCGAAGTACTTGGGGAGCAGCGCGGGATCGATCTTCCCCGCCTTTTCCATCTCCATCACGCGCGGACGGACTTCTTCTGCCGCGAATGCCGCGACCGCGTCGCGGAACATTATCTCCTCCTCGGAGAGCAGTGTCAGCGCGGTAGAAGTAGTGATGTCGGCTTGCATCGCGTTTACCAGATTCGCGGCTGATTTGCGGTCGGACGCACCATTGGATCGCCGTCTTTGCATCCCCATGCCGCTTTGAACTCCGGCATGTTGCTGAGCGGCCCGTTCACACGCCACTTCGCTGGCGGATGCGGGTTGGAGGCGACTAGGAATCGGAGGAATTCCGGGCGATCGAGCGTGCGCCACACCTGTGCCCAGCCAAGGAAGAAGCGTTGCTCCGGAGTAAAGCCGTCGATGACCGGTTGGGGATGCGTGGCGAGAGCCCGCTTCATCGCCGCATAGGCGACGGTCAAACCGCCGAAGTCGCCGATGTTCTCGCCGAGCGTCAGTTGGCCTTGCACGTGCGTGGCCGTGTCGAGCACGGTGTAAGCATCGAACTGCTTGACGATTTTCTGCGCCTCCGCGTCGTAGCGCGCAGCATCTTCCTTGCTCCACCAGTCGCGCATGTTGCCGAACTTGTCAAACTGCCTGCCCTGGTCGTCGAAGGCGTGCGACATCTCGTGTCCGATGACGGCGCCCATCGCCCCGTAGTTCAGCGCGTCATCGGCATTGGGATCGTAGAAGGGCGGCTGCAGTATTCCCGCTGGGAACACGATCTCGTTGAGAAGCGGGTTCTCGTACGCGTTAACCGTCGGAGGGGTCATGCCCCATTCAGTGCGGTCCGTTGGCTTGTTGATCTTTGCCCAGTCACGCGCCGAGGCCCACTGCTGTCCTGCGAGGACGTTCGCAAAGTATCCCGTGGGACTGATCTGCAGCTTCGAGTAGTCACGCCACTTGTCGGGGTATCCGATCTTGCGGTTGAAGGCGTCGAGCTTGACCAGCGCCTGCTGCTTCGTCTCCGGCCCCATCCACTGCAACTGTTCGATGCGTGAGCGCAGCTCCCGCACGAGATTGTCCACTATCGTTACGGCTCGCGCCTTGGCGGCGGGCGAGAATTTGCGTGCCACGAACTCCTGGCCGAGCAGCTCGCCGAGGTAGTTGTCGGTGGCGTTGACACACCGCTTCCAGCGCGGGCTGATCTCGGTAGCGCCTGTGAACAGCTTGTTGAACTCAAAGTTCTCCTTCACAAAGGGCGTGCTCAGGGAAGGAGCGGAGCCGCTGATCAGGCGCCAACGCAGGAGTGTCTTCCAGTCGGCGAGCGGCACGCTGGTCAGCATTCGATCGAAGTTCTGGAAGAATTCCGGCTGCCCAACGTTGATCTTGGTCGGAATCGGCGCTCCGAGCTCCGAATAGAACTGCGCCCATGAAAAGTGCGGCGTGAGCGAGTCGACCTGACGCAACGTCATGCCGTGATAGTTGTTGACTACGTCGCGAAGCTGAATCGGAGTGCGTGAACCCTTCGCGAACTCGGTCTCGA
>DASWGL010000326.1:0-4074 GCA_036393735.1 Gemmatimonadaceae bacterium
TCTCGGCTGGGCCGGGGATCGCACGAATTTCTCGCATCCTGGCCGGCCACTTAGTGGAGCGGGGGTTGGCGCGTCGTTCATGGACGGGCTCATTCGCATCGATCTCGCCAAAGGCATTTATCCGGAGAAATCCGTGCGCGCCAATCTCTACGTCGAGGCACGCTTTTAATCGGAGCGTTTCCTTATCATCTCGGTTTGGGTCGAGTCGCGGTATCCTCTCCGCGGCTACGCTCGCTTGGTCGGAGCCCCTAACAATGCTCCTTCGCTGCGCTCAGTCGCGGGTCTCCTCCTCGCGCTCGCTTCGCAAAGCCGCTAGGAGGACACCGCGCCTCTCCCGCATAGATCTTTAACTGTGCGCACCTAGAAGTGTGCTGCAGCGTTTGATTGGCGCGCACGCTCCCCCAGGAGTCCACGGCGAGATCGTTGTTCATTCCACCGAACTTTGCGGTTCTCCGTCACTGTATTAAGTCCCGGTCGAGTGCCGGACCAGGTCGTGCGCGATAGAGTGTGCTTGTCGCCCAGCACCGATATCGGTTGGCGTCACGCACGCAACAACTCGCGCGGTTCTGGTTCTACGCGCACTGGGACAGGGAAGGAGGGAGGGGGTCCTCGTAGGCGCTTTGCAAAGCGAGCGCGAGGAGGAGACCCGCGACCGAGCGGAGCGAGGGAGTGCAGTTAGGGGCTCCGACCAAGCGAGCGTAGCGCCGGAGAGGACTCCCTCCCGACTGACCGGCGCCGAGATCTAGAACAAAAAGAAAGCCTACTCTTCGGCCATGAACGGATACCGATAGTCAGTCGGCGGCGAGAAAGTCTCCTTGACAGCGCGCGGACTGATCCAGCGCACGAGATTGAGCTTTGACCCGGCCTTGTCGTTGGTCCCGGAACCGCGAGCACCGCCAAACGGCTGCTGTCCCACGACCGCGCCCGTCGGCTTGTCGTTGACGTAGAAGTTCCCGGCAGCGTTGCGCAGTGTGAGAGCAGCCTCACGGATTGCCTGGCGGTCCCTGCTGAACACCGCGCCAGTGAGCGCATACGGCGACGTTTCGTCCACGATTCTGAGCGTCTCGGCCCATTTGACATCGGGATAGACGTGCGCCGTGACGACAGGTCCGAAGATCTCCTCGCACAACAGGCGATAGGCTGGATCCTTTGTCTCGATCAGCGTCGGCTCGATGAAGTATCCGTCTTCACCGCGCGCGACACCTCCGGCAACAACTTTCGCATTCTTGCGTCCGTGCTCCAGATACTCCCCAATCTTTGTGAACGCCTTCTTGTCGATCACGGCGCCCATAAAATTCCGGAAGTCAGTGACATCTCCTATTTTGATGTCCCTCATGATCGCGACGGTGCGGTCGCGAACTTCCGGCCAGATCGATTCCGGGATGTACACTCTGCTCGCCGCGGAGCACTTCTGTCCCTGGTACTCGAATCCCCCACGCGCTATGGCGACGGAGAGCGCGATGGGGTCGGCCGACGCATGCGCGATGATGAAATCCTTCCCGCCCGTCTCTCCGACGATGCGCGGGTACGACTTGTAGCGCGACATGCTGGCGCCGATGGTCTTCCACATGTTGTTGAAGACGGCGGTGCTGCCGGTGAAGTGAACTCCCGCCAGATCGCGGTGGGCGAGCAGCTTGTCCGAGATGAGCGCCGGATCACCCGGTACAAAGTTGATCACTCCCGGAGGAAGCCCGGCCTCCTCGAGCAGCTTCATGATGTAGTACGCGCTCAGCATCGCGCTCGACGCCGGCTTCCAGATGACGGTGTTACCCATCAGCGCTGGTGCCGTCGGAAGATTCCCAGCAATCGACGTAAAGTTGAACGGTGTGACCGCGTAGACGAACCCCTCGAGGGGCCGGTAGTCGAGCTGGTTCCACATCGTGCGGTCGCTGAGCGGCTGTTCGTCGTAGAGACTCTGCGCGTAGTGTGGATTGAATCTCCAGAAGTCGATCAGCTCGCACGCGGCATCAATCTCGGCCTGGAACGCGGTCTTCGATTGGCCGAGCATCGTCGCGGCGTTGAGTGTCTGCCTCCAGGTCGTCGCCAGCAGCTCGGCCGCCTTGAGGAACACCGCTGCACGATCTTCCCACGCCCAGTTCGCCCAATCTTTCGCTGCTTCCTTTGCCGCGGCGATGGCCTGATCAATGCTTGCCACGCTGGCGCGGTGCCACTGCGCCAGTACGTGGCGGTGGTTGTGTGGCATCACCGATTCGGCGAGCTCGCCGGTGTGAACTTCTCTGCCGCCAATGATGTTAGGAATGTCGATCCGTTCGTTGGACATCGACCGCAGACGGTCTTTCAGTGCGGCTCTTTCCGGAGATCCCGGTGCATAGCTCTTGATCGGCTCGTTCACCGGCGGCGGTACGCGGCGATTTCCGTTGAACCCGGTGAGAGTTCGTGCCGGCATTTCCGGAGCGGCGCTTTGGGAGCCGAGGCCGTCGTTGATTGGTTTTGCTTTGCGGGTGCTGGCGCCGGAGGAGCCGGAGCGGGCTGGCTTGACTGCGGAGGCGGACATCCTGAATTCCTCGAAATGGCGTGCGGAATACTCTCGAAAGATACGACCCGCCGACTGAAAACGGACCCCTTTCGGGCTTCTTGTGCTCGATGCAGTGAGCTAGAGTGCGCGAATGGGGAATCGCGCGTCGAGATATCGGTTTAGGCCGTCGCAGAGTGGGCTGGCAGGCACAGCGCTGGCGCTCGCTGATGCGCACCGGCGGGCGAGGCCGATAGCGTTTCTGTTGCTGGCGCTCCTACTCCCGGCGTGCGTGCACGAGCCGGTGGAGTGGGGCAACGTCTCGTACCGCCAGTCCCGGCTCGGCGATCCCGATACCCGGAGCGCCGTGATGAGCGCGGATATGCCTGTGATCGCGGGGATGAGTGCTCCATGCATCAGATCGATTCGCACTGCTGGAAACGGCAGTGAATTATTTCGCGCCTGGTGGTCGTCGCGAAGCGACAGCAACGTCGTGCTCTGGATGCAGCGCTCCGGAGATCAGGGCAGGACTTGGAAGGCGCCGGTTGAAGTCGAGTCGCGCGATCGCGGCCGTCGCGGCTGTGATCGGCCGGCCGCCGGAATTTTCTACGATCCCTCCAGCGGCTACGTGCATCTAGTCTATTTCATCGAGGCGAGCGACGGGGCCGGCGTGTTCTTCGCGCACTCGATGGACCAGGGCGGAATGTTTCACTCGCCCGTTCCCGTGGTCTACGGCAATTCCCCTTCTTTGGCGAGTGTGGCCGCGCACGGCGACAGCGTCGTCGTGGTGTTCGAGGATCCAAACTCCACGCGACCGACGATCGGGATCGTGCTATCCCGCGTTACGGGTCACATTTTCGACCAGCGCGGGTTGGTAACACCCGACGATGTTCTTGCGATTGCGCCCTGGGTTGCCCTTGACCACAACAGAATCAGAGTCTGGTGGAAGACACCCAACGATTCAGTGGGCGCGACGGAGCGGGTAGGGTATCGCGACGGAATCTGGCGGTAAACGCGCTGTGGTGTCCAGCAGCTTACTGCTTCACTGTGCCTGTGCTGCCGGTTTCCGGTCGGTCGCGAATGTTCTGAGGAAGAATCTGCCACTGCTCCGGGCGTAACAACCTTTCCGAGGCGGCGACCGCTCGCGCGGTATTACCCGACGCTTCCTCGAGCATCAGCGCCACGGTCCCCGCCATTTGTGTGACATCGCCCGCCTCCTGCGACTTCGAGAGCAGAGCGCGAATGCTCCTGTAGATCCTTTCGTTCTTCGTCTGGAGCGTGTCCGCGACGTCGGTGAGTCCGAGGATCTGAACCGCGCTCAGATGGAGGGAGTCCTTCATGGCGAGAATCTCGGCGACGGGATTGGGAACGGTAGCATCGACGCCTGGAGCCTTCTCGGGCTCGCGCGAAGGCAACACACCTGAGTTCCCGGCAACCTCGACCATCGACAGCGCGAGTGGCGCTCCACCGAGCTGCAGATCGATCGTCATCTGCTCGGGATCCTTCGTATGGCGCGTGATCGTTCTCTGCGCGGGCGCGAAACCCATCCGCTTCGCCTGAAGCACGTACTGCCGCGCCGTCTCGGGGAAGAAGATCCTGTA
>DASWGL010000327.1:0-7635 GCA_036393735.1 Gemmatimonadaceae bacterium
CGAACTCAATCACGTACGTAGCGGGAATCGAATTCCAGAGTCCCCAGCCCACCTTGGGACTGGATGCGCTGGGCCAGAGCGGAAGATCGGGACGATGCATCGGCAGATCCAGGAACCAATGGCTCCCGACTAGCGCGCCCATGATCCACGCTCCGCGGCCGTAGCGCCTCAGAGGAAAGTAGGAACCTGCGACAAGGATTCCCCAGACGATCGCCATCAGCAGACTGTGGGAGTACGGGTAGTAGACGAAGTCGAGCGGATTCGCCGCCATGAGCCCTGGCACGATCCTAACTTGCTCGACGCCGACCAGAAGGAGGATTGGCCACAGCTCGTCGAGAAACTGCGCGGCAAACGTAAGCGCGCCCAACGATGTGCTCGGCGCCGCGCGTTTTGCTGCGAAGGCCACTCCAAAGTGCCCTAGAAACATCTTCAGCCCCAGTTAGCGCAGTTGATTCCCCACACCGTTGAGACGTTTCAAAAGCCCGCAGCCGATTGCTGACCCGCCGACAGCCCCCGACCGGTAGTCGTCAGTTCGTCGTTTCCCGGCCGGTACCATAAGTTGTAGTTTCACGGCCTTTCGCCGTAGAAATGTCAGAACAATGACATCTGCTCCCCAAGCAGATCAGGATCGACGGGCGTCTGGCCCAGACGGTACTGGAGCTCCCGCGCCGTCGCCGGACTGTGCCCGGAAAACGTATTCGCAACGTACCCGTATACTTGCGACACCTTCTCCGACAAACCTTCGATCGCTTCGGACCACAGATCGACCTCGTGCGAGCGATCGACCTGGACGCGCGTGTAGTCCACCAGATCGCGGTTCGGTCCCATCCATCTGATGTACCCGAAATCAGCTGTTGGACGCGCGGCGAGACTTAGCATCAGCTTGCGCGGAATCCAGCGACCATCGGTCAACACGAGTGCAATGTTGTGCTCCTTGAGCAGCGCCAGCACTCCGTCGGTGATCCAGCCCCGGTGCCTGAACTCGATCGCGATGCGAAGATCCTTCGGAACTCGCCCAATAAAATCGACGAGGGCGGGCAGCTCACCCGGCTGAAAGTCGGGCCCCATCTGGACGAGGATCGGACCGAGCTTGTCGCCCAGCTCGCGCACCCGCTCGAAGAAAATCTCGGAGGCGCCAGTGACGTCGCGGAGCCTCTGCTCGTGGGTGACCTCCTGCGGCAGCTTCAGAGCGAAGATGAATCCCTTTGGCGTGCGCTCGGCCCAGCTTCGAATCGTCGCCGCTGCCGGCGATGCATAGAACGTAGAGTCCACTTCCACCGAGTCGAACGCTCGCGCGTATACAGTGAGGAACTCGGAGGGGCGCGTGCCACTCGGGTAGAAGGGTCCCACCCAGGCGTCGTAATTCCAGCCCTGCGTACCGATGTGGATTTCCGCGGACATGGGTTCAATCGGAAGCCGCGGAGTCAGGATGTCAAGCGACCGTTGAAGTCTTAGCCCGTAGCCCCCAGCCGACCCGCCCACAGCTCCCGGCCGGTAGTCGTCAGTTGCAGTTCATCATGTTGTCGAAAACCGTACCAAGTCGTTCATTCATCGGTAGGTCTCAAAGAATCCGGTACCCGTTCCGGAGAGCGGCTGGCCATCGAGCCGTCCGGATATTCGCGCCGTCCCCTTCATCTGGATGAAATACGGCCTGGCTTTCTCGCTTTTGAGCGGGTCGCCACGCTCTACTTCCCCGCTTTCCTCCTTTGCGTTTCGGCGCGGCCTCGTGTCCGTGGCAATAGCATCTTCGACTGTTATATCGACACGCAGCGTATCATCTCCACGCGCATCCTCGAAGCGCGCACGCGACGGAACTCGCAGTACGCTCGACCCGACTCGTACAGTCCGAGCATCCTCGTACGAAATCATCCTCGGACGAAAGACGGCGCGGAACCCGAGCGAGTCAACGAGATAGACGAGCGCCGGCGGGATCGGCACCGTGCTGTCGCCCGGATAGACACGGCCGTAAAGGAAGGTGTACTGCCCCGCGCGCGCTGCGCCCCAGTCCCACGTGACTCCGCGCCAGACTCCCCAGTTGTGGTCGTGGTACGACTGCGCATCGCTGAGCTGCTCGCACTGACCGTCGACGCAAAGCGATCCAGTCGCGCTCGCACGGAGAGCGGGAACGGTGTAGCCCGAGACGAAGCCGCCCGAGCCCATCGCCACACCCGGGAAATACGCGAAGGGCGCGGGATGGACGCGAAGCGCGACTGAAATCCTGCCTCGCGCCCCGTTCTCCTCTCGAGCCGCAGCGCGTACCTCGTAGTCACCATCCGGAAGGACGATGACGTGCGTATCGCCGAACACGAGGTTCGCGTCCGTCGTCGAAAATCGAACCCGCGATCGCTCGAGAGTAGTAGCGAAGCGGCGTGTCGCGCCGTCCTGCTCTCTGAGAGTGATTCCGACCTTACCACCCCACTTGGTGCCCGTGACATCGCCACCGACGATGAACGAAATGAACGCCCACCGTTTTCGGTCCGGCGTCAAAACATTGAAGTAGTGCCATTCCGCCCACGTATCTCTATTGGCGACGCTGTCCGAGGGCAGGTGAAAGTGGTCGATCTCGTTTCGCAGCTCGAGCGCTGTCGGCGCAACCCAGCGGCGATCACCCGCGTCGTTCTCCCATTTTCCTTCCACGATTTCCGGCGCAGCACCAACTGCTGCTGTCGCCGCCGGAATGTCTCCGCTCGCGTGAACCGGGAATTCCTGACCGTCGGCCGTGCGCACGTAGAGCAGTCTCCCTTCGATCTGTGGCGCGACCGCCGCGATCTCCCCTCTGTAGCGCGGCGACGCCAGCACCTGACGGTAGAGAAAGGACGCATGATCGATCGAGAAGAAGAGCCCGCCGATGCCTCCCGTCTTCATGACTTCTACATCGAGCCCTTCGGGCAGCACGGTAATGGTCCCGCCGCCAACCAGCTTCTCGTTTCGCGCCTGCGACAACATCGCTTCGCCGATCGAGAGCAGAACGATCATGACTGCGACGCCGACTCCGAAGCCGACGAAGAGTAGGACCGATCGCCATGGTCTGTACGTAATGTTGCGGAGCGCGAGCTGTCCGATCATGGGTCCACTACCCTGCCGTCACGCATATGGATCTTGCGACCGGCGGCACTCGCCAGATCTTCATCGTGGGTCACTACTACCAGCGTCGTTCCGTCTTTGTTGAGTCGCTGGAAGAGCGAGATGATCTCCGTCCCCGTCCGGGCATCGAGCTCACCCGTGGGCTCGTCCGCGAGAAGGAGTGTCGGACCATTCGCGAGAGCACGGGCGATCGCCACACGCTGCTGCTCGCCGCCAGACAGCTCTGAGGGACGATGACGCCCACGATTGCCAAGCCCTACATAGTTCAACAACTCAGTCGCCCTCTGGATTCTCTCTGCTTTCGGCACTTTCGCCTCCGCCATCGGAAGCGCGACGTTCTCGAGCGCCGATAGAATCGGCATCAGATAGAAGCGCTGAAACACGAAGCCGATGTTCCGCAGCCGGAACTGCGTCGCCTCTCGATCGCTCATCGCATCGACGCGCTTGCCTGCGATCGCCACGGTGCCGGACGTAGGCTGGTCTATCACGCCGATCAGATTGAGCAGCGTCGACTTGCCGCAGCCCGAAGGACCCACGATCGCCACGTAATCTCCACGCTCGACATCCAGCGTCACGCCCTGGAGCGCGTGCACACGCTCGGCGCCCAGGGCATAATCGCGACGCACTTCCCGCAGCGAGACAAGCGGAGACTCTATCGCCGCGCTCACGCGATTGCCTCTCGGCGCAGAGATTCCGCGATCGGCAGCGACGCCGCACGCCACGCGGGATAAATACCAGCGCCGATGCCACTGACAATCAGAAGCCCGAGCGCTGACCACGCCGCCCTGGGCTGAAAGAGAAAGAAGTCGATCGCCATCGGCAGTCCGGGAAACGCGGAAAGGATCGTGTTGAGGTAGCGCGCCGTGACGAGCCCAAGCGCGAGGCCGAGCACGGCTCCGGCGAAGCTGATGGCGACGCCCTCCAACACGATCTGCTCGACCACGTGTGATCGCGACACGCCGATCGCGCGCATCACCGCGATCTCTCCCGCGCGCTCATTCACCGAGACCGTCACCAGAGTCGTGACGAGCAGAAATCCGACAAACAAGCTCACGGCGCCCAGTATCAGCGCGAGCTGCCGGAAGTAGCTGAGACGCTCATCGACCTGCGCGATGGCCGTCGCGATCGAGATCGCGGTAACGTTGGGGAGCTGCTTGTCGATCCAGTCACGAACCTGCTCCGCGTCCGCGCCGCTCCGGACGCGCACCATGAACAGGGACGCGCGGTCCCGCGACTGTCCATTCATCCCCACGAGAGTTTCCCGCCGCATTGCCGCCGACGACTGATCGCTCGCGCCGTAGATGAACTTTACCCGACCTGTTACGACGAGCTTTCGCTGGCCGGAATAAGTGCGCGTCTGCGGGTCGTACCCCGTCGCGATGTTGAGCGTATCTCCAACGCGAGCGCCGAGCTGGCGCAACAGATGGTCGTTGGCGACCAGGGCGTCTGGCGTCGTGACGTCTCGCCCCGATAGGAGCTCGTAATCACCCTGTACGCTCGGGTCGATCCCAAGCGCGGACCCGCTCACATCGCGATTGCCCGCTAGGACGTGGATCGATGCGCCGAGGACCGGGCTGATCTCCCGAACGTCGGGATTCTTTCGCAGCGTGGCGATAATTGCGCTCACGCCGGGAATCGTCGCGTCGGTGTCGAAGGGAAGCGTCCCCTTTGGAGCAAGCCGGATCTCGAATCCGCGCGATAGCAGCAGCTCGCGGAAGGATTCCCGCATTCCCGTCGCCAGCATCACCATGTCGAGCAGCATCGCCGCTGCTACGGCGACGCCCAGCACGGCGAGGACCGTGCGGGCGCGATGTCTGATCAGCGATGCCTGCGCGAGCGCTGCTCTCACTCAGCGCCCAAAGAGTGCGAGCGGTGGCGTGCGCACGAGCCGGAGCGACGCCATTACTCCCGCGGCGATTCCCAGCACGAGCGAGAGCGACACGGCGAACGCGACCGTCGGAGGAGTCACTATCGAGAACGCGAGCGGTGTCTGATAGAGCGCCTGGTAGTGCCAGTTTACAACCAGCGATATCGCCCACCCGATCGCCACGCCGAGCGCGCTTCCGAGCACCGCGACCACAGCGGCCTCGATGATGACGGCGCGCATCACCGTCGCCCGGGAAATCCCCATCAGCCTGAGCGCCGCTATATCACGCCGACGCTCTTCGACCTTCAGCACCATGATACAGAGCAGAAACACCGAGCTCGCGACGATGGTGATGATCCCGATCGCGCGGTGGAATCGGCTCACGACCTGGAAGGTGCGCGACGTCTCGACCGCAATGTCGCGCGATCGATACGCCTTGAAACCGAAGGCTATTCCGTTGACGCGATCAATCAGCTGAGGAATGTCGGCCGCTGGCGTTGTTGCGATCGCGAATCGATCGACCCGATCGCCATATCCGGCAACCGCCTGCAGCTGGTCGAGGTGCATCCAGACGCGCAGATCACCGCGCGCTACCTCGGATGGATCCGCTCCCCTCCGCACGATCGCGCCGACAATCACGGTGTCGCCCACCGTTCCGGCGCCCGCCGAGATCGAAACGCGGTCGCCGACTTTCAGGTGGGCTCGCTCGGCCAGCGCGTCATCGATAGCGATGGTGCGCGGTTGCCGCTCTACGGCCGTCGTGGGCGGGCGACCAACCGATGATGAGTCTTGTGCGAGGAGCGAGGCAAGCAGAAATGCGAGCAACACGCCCGAAAGCTAGCCGCGCTTCCCTGCCCTGTCTGCAACCGGAGCGACCAGCACGTGCGCCGCCAGCGCGGGTCCAATCGACATCTCCTGTCGTCCGACGCCGAGCGTGATGGGGCCATCGTAGGGCGCGCGCGACTTGACCGTGACGCGCTTCCCCGGCAGGATCGATAACTCGCCCAGGTATCTCAGCATCTCCGGATCCTCGTCCGCAACCCGGACTACGACTCCGGACGTTCCGACGGCGATATCCGCCAGCGACTTGTACTCGGTCTCATCCACCGAGCCATCTTTCGTGGGAATCGGAGCGCCGTGCGGATCGACTTCCGGTTCCCCGATCGTCGCGGCCATGCGATCCACCAGCTCATCCGACGCGGCATGCTCGAGCCTTTCCGCCTCCTCATGCACGCGATCCCATTGATAGCCGAGCGCCTCGGCGAGATAGGCTTCGATCACCCGATGACGACGCAGTGTACGGAGCGCCGCGCGGCGACCGCTTTCTGTGAGCTTCACTCCGTGATAACGCTCGTAGGCGAGCAAGCCCTGGTCGGCGAGTCTACGCACCATGCCACTCACCGATGCGGGCGCGAGCGCCAAACGCTGGGCGATTTCGTTGGTCGCGGCGGCTCCTGTCCCCTTCCCGATCGTGTAGATCGCCTTGAGATAATCCTCGACTGGCGCGGTGAGTGGCTCGCGCCGGCGAACCCTCGATTCTTCCCGTGCGGCCTTCATACAGCCGGACGCGGCGTCGGGGGACTCGTGCCGGGTTTCGCGCGCACCATCAGCACCGGCACCATCGTGATGTGCCGGAGCTCACTCGCCACGCTGCCGTGAATGACATCGGCTATTCCGTGGTGTCCGTGCGTCGCCATCGCGATCAAATCACAGTTCTCGCGCTGCGCGCAGGCCGCAATCTCCTTCGCCGGATCACCGCCGGCGAGAATGGCCTCGGCGTCGAATCCATCTTTCTCGAGGGAATCTGCGATCGCCTCGATGTACTCACGGTCGCTTTTCATCTCTTCCGACTCGCGAAGGTCGAGCTCGTTGATGCTGCGCGCGGCCCAGCCGTCGGCGACGTGGATAACCACGATCGACGCGTCGTTGCACGTGCGCGCCAGCTTGCAGACGTGCTCCAGGATCACTTCGTCGTATGGAGAGTGCTCGACCGGCACGAGTATGCGCTCGTACATCAGCTCACCGATCCACGGAAGAATTGGAGCAGCAGCCAAATGTTGAGCCCGGCGATGACTAACGCAACAGCGTAGGCGAGCCCCTTGAGCCAGGCCGGGTTAGCGAATTCGCCCATCTTTACCTTGTCCGACGTGAACATCACAAGCGGGAAGACGGCAAACGACAGCTGCATGCTCAGGACTACCTGGCTCAGAACCAACAGCTTAGCCGTGCCGCTCTCACCGTAAAGGATCGCCACGATCGCGGCAGGAATGATCGCGATGGAGCGGGTAATGAGACGCCGCAGCCACGGGCGCAGCCTGATGTTGAGGAAGCCCTCCATCACGATCTGGCCGGCGAGCGTACCCGTAAGGGTGGAGTTCTGTCCCGAAGCCAGAAGCGCCAGCGCGAACACTGTGCTGGCACCGGCCCCGAGCAGAGGCGTCAGCAGCTTGTAGGCGTCCTGGATCTCTCCGACCGCGGCATGTCCCGACGTGTGAAAGGTTGCCGCTGCGATGATGAGAATGGCGGCATTGATGAAGAGCGCGAAGGAGAGCGCGAGCGTCGAATCGATGAACGCGAAGTGCACGGCCTCGCGCTTGCCCGCTGGTGTCTCGTCGTACTGCCTCGTTTGGACGATCGACGAATGCAGATAGAGGTTGTGCGGCATGACGGTCGCGCCGAGTATG
>DASWGL010000328.1:0-1802 GCA_036393735.1 Gemmatimonadaceae bacterium
GGCCGGAGCCGCATGCGGAGGAGCCGGCCTTGAAGAAAGTCATCCATATTGGCCTCGATGTTCCTCAGCGAAGTATTGCGATTGCCGAGCTGCACGGCGATCGACCCCAAATTCCAATAGCCCCAAAATCATCGGTCGCACATTCATCGCGCTCTCGAAAAGAAGAGAGTGAGTTGCGCTGCTGCTACGAAGCGGGTCCCGGCGGCTTCGAGAACACGAACGGCACCACTTTGCCACCGCATGGCGGCGGCGTTATCCAGAAGTCCGCTCTGTCAGGAGCCCAACGCGCCCGCCCATTTCCGGCCCCTCTGGCCGGAAGGGTTCGGAACTACAGCCTCGATGTGTCGAGCGGAGCATCAGCCCGGCTCTGGCGAGCAGTTTCACCAATTCTGTAATTGTGTAAACACGCACCGAGCCGGATTTCGACCCCGAGCCTCTTGGGCCGGACCAGTACCATGTCATCTCCACTCGGCCCGCCACGGGATCGAACTGAGCTTCCTCGAGGATCAGCGTGCCATCCACGAGTCGTTGGGCGATTTGCACGCCCCTGGCTCGCAGCGCCACCACCGCGTCCCGATGCATGGTATCTATGAAGACTCGGCCTCCCTCGCGAACCGCAGCGCGAAGAGTACTCAGAATCGCGATGTCGTCTTCCTCGGTGCCGTATCCCAGCGAGCTGTAAATATTGATCGCAGCGTCGAACCCGTTCTCGGAAAGCGGATAACGGAGGTCGTGGCGGATGTACTTGAGCTGCTCATTTGGAATCTCTCCACAGCGGCGCTCTGCTTCGGTCAACAGGTCACTAGAAATATCCACGCCGAGCACGCAAGCACCTCGGACCGCCAACTCCCGCGACAAGCGGCCGAAGCCGCACGGCGCGTCCAGCACTCGCGATCCGCGTTCCAGCTTAAGCAGACTCCAAAGGCCCTCGGCTTCTTGTTCCGAGCGGGTAGGCGGAGTTAATTCGGACCACAAACGAACGTATTCAGCGTCGAAAAAGCTCTTCCACCATTCCATGGCAGCGTCTCCTTCTGCACGTGACGCGCAAGCGGGTCATCTGTGAGCGTGAACGCAACATTCGTCGGCACCTGCGCCATGTTGCCACGACTACAGCGGTTATACGCTGCGGGTCCATGAAGGAGTCGGCCCAGGGAGGAAGAGCTGCGAAAGCGATGTTCGACGGCAGACCTTGAGTCCGCGCGCCACCGCTTCCCTTCCCGACAAGCATCAAAAGAATTGAGCGTCGCCTCCTGGACTACGCAGGCGGCGCTGTTGGTCTTCCTCGTGTGTCGAGCCACATCTTTCGCTGTCGGTCCCAAATCGGAAGCGAAAGCAAATTGTTCAGGCGTGTGCTGTCGGGTGTGGTGCGGACGTAGTCAGCTCGGCCATCGCGATCGTTATCGACGGCCTCAATCCATACCACCCGCCCGTCGCTGGGCACCTTGCACCAGAGTAGCCGGACCAATGCCCATTCAATACTTTCTTTCTTCGATAAGATGTACCAGTCCCCAGTTGGGGCCACTTGGCGGATCACGAGTCCATCGATTTCGCCCTTCAGGTCGCCGTCAGGTATCCGAACACTAGCGAGCACTTCCGTCTGCTGCTTCACCGCCGCCATTTTGCCTCGAGACTAGGATGCGCGAGGGCGCACTCGCATTGACAGGATAGGCTCCAGCACTGACAGTGTTCACTCGACCTGCCGCTGGATTTTCCACCGAATGCGCGCCGACGAGCGATGCTTAGGCGCGCGGGTTCGGATGTCCCTAGAACGGTTCCAACAACTGTCATTCCGGCTTCAAGAG
>DASWGL010000329.1:0-4074 GCA_036393735.1 Gemmatimonadaceae bacterium
TTTCGGCGCAACGGCGCGAACCATCGCCGCGATATCTCCCTTGTCGATCACGCCTGGTGCATAGAGGCAGTCCGCGCCGGCCTCGGCGAAGGCGCCCAACCTCTCGATTGCCCGGGTTACCGCTCGAGGATCGATCAGCAACCCCTCGGTACGCGCGACTAGGATGACGTCATGACCAGTCCGGTCAATCGCCAAGCGCGCGGCGCGCACCCGTTCGACTGCGGTTTCAAGATCGTAGAGCCGCTCGGCCGCGTCGACGTCGCGATCCTCGATTGATAGCCCGGCGACGCCCGTACCGATCGCGAGCTCGACGCTCTCCGCCACGCCGGCCGGATCGTCCGCGAAACCAGACTCGAAATCGGCGTTTACCGGAAGTTCGATGGCGTTGCACAGTGAGCTGAGGTGCTGGAGGACGTCGCTGCGACTGACCGCGTAATCCGGCCGGCCTGTTGACCACGCATAACCGCTGCTCGTCGAGGCGACCGCCTGGAAGCCCATATGCTGCAACAGACGCGCGCTGCCGACGTCCCACGGATTCGGCAAGACGAAGCATCCGGTCTCATGTAGCCGACGGAACACCCCACGGCGGTCGGCAACTGATGGTTTCACTGTCACCCCAGAAATTACACAGCGCTTCGCCCGGCAGCGCGATAGTAAGCCCACCAGAGATGCGCCGCGGCGCCGCGGAATGGTCGCCAGATCTCCGCCAATGCCGTCATGTCCTTTGTGGTTGGTCTGAAGTCGAGACCCAGTCCGAGCCGAATTGCATCCTGGAGGGCCAGATCGCCCGCCGGCCACGCATCGCTGTGTCCAAGGCAGAAGAGCAGGTAGACATCGGCAGTCCACGGACCCACTCCGTGCAATGCGGTGAGCGTCTGGTGCGCTTCGTCGGCGTCCTGGTCACCGAGTGCATCGAGGTTGAGTCTCGTTGACTGGATCTCGCGAGCGAGGAGCTTGAGCGTTTTTATCTTGGCCGCAGACAATCCCAATTTGCCGAGTCGCGCGGCGGTGGCGCGCCGAATGGAGTCGTGGTGAAGGGGATCGAACGCGCCGCTCATGCGATTCCAGATCGCACCCGCGCTTGCCGTCGACAATTGTTGTCCGACGATAATCTGTGCGAGACCGGTGAATCCCGGTTCACGGCGGCGCAAAGGCGGTATGCCGGTGACCGACAGGATCGGGCGAAGCCGAGGATCCTGTTGCACCAACGCAGCGATAGCGCGTTCCAGGTCAGTCTGGGTCTCGAAGCGACTATTTACCAGCGAAGAGTGGCTCGAAATTGTTCACGCGTTAACGGGCCATGAATCAAAACGAACAGTACCGTGGCGGAGTAAAGAAGAAGATCACCGCGAAACTCATGCAGGGCGGTATGAACAGCGAACGCGGTGAGAATCGTCAAGAGAAGCCCAATTGCGCCCACACGCATCCAGCGCGGTACGAGAAATAGCGCAGCTGCGAGCCCTTCAACAGAGCCAAGAAGCGCGAGGTGTGGATTTGCATGATGGGAGGAGCCGACGGCCGATCGAACAGTTTCGAGGCTTCCAATCAATAGGACCAGGCCGGTCACAAGCCACAGAAACAGAAAACCGCGCATTAAGGTTCGTGGGGGCATTCGCCTCTCTCCTGAAAAGTTCAAGTTGTTATGTCCGCCTAACGGTCAGCTTCAATCGCTTGTTAGGTGGTGAAGTACTCGGGGTATGAACGCCGCATCAATTCTTCTCCGCCCGACTCTTGAGCGCCGCGCTGAAGCTATCAATCTCTGGCTGGCGATCGCCGACCGACCTAAGAATCAGCGACGACAACGGTCCACTCATTCTCAGATGTAGCTTGAACTCCACGCCGCCTGCGACTGGTGTTACGGTGAATGAGCGCCGACCCACAAACAAACCCAGAGGCAGCCCTCCCACCCATTCCATGCGTTTCAGCGCATCGAAGGAGGTGACGCGCTGCGCCACAGTGCGAATGGCGCCGCTGCCGAGTCGAACGTGTGCAGTTATTCGCTCTCCGAGCTCGATACGTCCGTCTATTCCGACTATCTCAGGGTTCCATTGCCGATATTGGGCACCGTCGGTGAGGATCGTCCAGACAGTTTCGGCCGACGCGGCGATTATCGCAGTGCTAGTGTACTCTTTCATCGACGCATTATAAGTCGGGGAGGTGGGCTCGATCGCCCGGCCTGTCTGGCGCAGCGATTTCAGATGAGGCCAATCCCTTCAACAGAAGCCAGAAACTCGTCGCGATCTCGAAAATACCGATCGGCGAATCGAACCACCACAGGTTGACGACCTTGGTGAAGTCGGGGGAGATAATGAAAACGAAAGTACACATCGCGCACCGTGCGGGCGCGATCACACCCAACGCAGCCAATGCTCTCGGGGGGTGCGACTTGATCGCAGTTCACTTGCGCAACTTCGCCTTGAGCTCTTCGAACCAATTCTCAACGACGATGAGCTTGTCAGGCGGGCCAGTCACTTGCGGCCGAATCGTCAGGAAGCGCCGGTCATCTGGCGCCACAGTAAATCGTGGGTATGGGGCCGCGGTCGAAAAGAGTACTGCGGAGCGGCCGAGCGAGAACGTCGGGTTAGTCTTGACGCCGACTGCCACCAGGTTCTTCGCGCCGTCGCGATAGAACAACTCGCTCCCACTATGGGACCATTCCGGCTCCGTCCCTCCGCGCGTCGAGACCGCCCACTTTGCCGCGCTAGTGTTTGGAAACGGGACAACGTAGATCTCGAACTGACCCGTCTCATTTGAGTTATACGCCAGCCATCGCCCGTCGGGCGAAAGGGCCGGTAAAAATTCCACGAACTTGGTCGCAACAAGCGGCACCGGTGCAGTATCAATCCCCGGCCGGATCCCAAGGATGTCCCCCGAACCGGGCTCGTTTGGGTCGGTCGCGAAGATGAGCCATTTCCCGTCGGGAGACCAAAGCGCCGCGAACGCGCCCCTCTTCTCACGGATTTGCAGCACCGCCTGCGCGCTGCCATCGGCGCGTTGGGTCCACAAATCGGAGGAGCCTGACGCGTTCGAGGTGAAGGTCACGGACCGCCCGTCTGGTGTCCAGGTAGGCCACATATTGAAACTCCCCTCAAGCGTCAGCCTGATGCTCGGACCTCGGTCTAGCTGCTTGATCCAGATGTCGATCTTCAGGTTATCAATTCGCCTCGCGACCGCGAGCCGCTTCCCGTCTGGTGAAAGGGCCGGGGTCCACAAGTCGCCCCACCAATAAGGATCGACGGACTGCGCCTTGCCGTCGCGCGTTACCCACACGAGCTCGTGCTTACCCTCTCCAGCGCCAGTCGCGTACACCAGCGTCCCCGACGCTGAAACCGCGAGGTCCGCCGAGCCAAAAGTGCCAACCCGCATACCTTCGATCAGCTCAATCGGTTCGCCCGTTACTTTCATTGAATTCTCATCGAAGGGTACGACCATCAATGTTCTATTCGGCGTCACATAGAGCAGGTGGCCCGACTCCGCGTAGCGCGGGTACATCGCGTCATTCACGATCACCCGGTGCTCCCCCGAGGGGATTTCAGCCACAGCGATCGCATGCGAGATCGTGTCTTTTACTCCGTTCTTTCTGTTGAACGTGACCGTGAACAACACGCCTTTTCCGTTGGGTAGCACGTCTGGCCATGTGTGGTCGATCTCGCCGCTCGCCGTGTCTAGCATGGTAAACCGTGTCGGCGTGGCCCTTGGCCGCGCCTCAACGCGGAGGAGACTCACGTACCCTTGGCCGTCCGCGTAAATGAACCCATCTGAACCCCATGACGCGCCTGCCACTCCTGTCAGAGTATCCGACACTGTGATCGGTGGGCCTCCGCTGATCGACGCGATCTGAACGTGCTGTTCCGTGAGGAACCCTACCCGGCTGCCATCAGGTGAAAAAAAAGGTGTAGACGCTCCTTCAGTCCCCGGCACCGCGATGGCATGTAGCTGATCGCGGGGTCGTATTAAGAGTTTTGCACCAGCGCCGCCAATGTAGGCCAGACGCGATCCGTCAGGTGAGATGTCAAGCCGTCCTGCCCAGGCCACACCCGGAGCCATTTCCTCGATCGAATCGACCACCAGGGT
>DASWGL010000330.1:0-8387 GCA_036393735.1 Gemmatimonadaceae bacterium
CGGGCGGCTGGCGAGGGCCGCACCGGCACCTACGAGATTCGACCCGCCACTGCCGTTGGTGAGACCAGAACCCTCGAGCTGAACGAGCGACGACGATGACTGTCCGAACGCGAGATAGCTGAGCAGATCACTCTGGGGGATCGGGGGCTGAGCGTCGCTGGTGAGCGAAATGTTGGGAGTATGCAATGTCCCGCCGACGACGATCTGAATTTTGATCGCTTCACGGTTCGGTTGATTTACGACGTACTCCGCCGTTCCCTGTAATGTCGGGTTCAGCTCCGTGGAATTAATGAATGTGGCCGAGCCGCGCTTGATCTCGAATCTGCGGGTCATGAAAGTGTATTCGCCGCGTTCGCTCAGGAGCACTCCGTCCAGCACCAGCGTCTCCTTGGCACGGTTCACGTGCACACCCAGATCGCCGTCGCTGTACACCTCGACATTCGCCTCCAGTGAGCGCACGAACACGTCATGATCGACCCGCAGATTCACGTCCATTCTGAGATTCGCGAGCAGCGGCGACTGGGTCGGGAACAGCTCGCGGCTGGCCATGACCGCCGTGTCTAGCACGTTGAAGATCGCGGGGTCGTCCTGGCCGACGAGATTCTTGTTCTCCGAGGGAGGGATATAGAGAAAGCCTTCGCGAATGCGGACATCGCCGGTGACGTGCGCATCCTTGAATGGTCCCGTCATCGCGAGGTTCGCACTCACCCGAAGCTCGCCGCGATGATTGTTTAGAACCTGCGCGTTCTGGGTCTGGAGCTTGAGGTCGAAGCTCGGCGCCGTGAGCGCACCCAGGCCGAGTCCGCCCGTGAGAAGGATGCGTCCCTTGCTGTACGCCGCGACCGAATCGATCACGACTGTGTCGCCCAGCATCCGGATAGACGCTTCGATCTGGCTGAGATTGATCCCGGCGACAACGACCCTCGCCTGACCCTCGTGAAGCGCGAACTGTCCTGAGAGCTGAGGGTGGTTGAGACTGCCGCCCACCTTGAACGAGCCGGTGGCGCGACCTTTCATGTTGGAGACGTAGTCGCCGAACTGCGGCACGAGGTTGAGTGGCAGACTGTCGGCGTTGATGTTGAGCGCAATCTGCCTGTCGCTGGGGAATCTGGATCCCGTTACACCCGTGATCGCCAGATTGATCGGCACCGTTCCCTCGGCGATCAGAAACGGCTGGCTACCCGCGCGCATCGCTTCGGCGCGGCCGGCCAGCGTTTGGTTCGCGTAATCGACGTTGCCGTGCAGTTCGGGTACGGTGCCCCCGTTGTACAGGAGATTGGTCGCGCCGAACGTTCCCTTGAATTGTGGATTCTCCAGCGTGCCAGTCGCGTGGATGTTGAGCGAGATCAGGCCCGTCGCATTGTAGCCGCTCTCAGTGAGCGCGATCACGTCGGCCACGTTCAAGTTATCGACCGCGATGTCAAGATTTGCGTTACCCTGCTTCGGAACGAAGCCGTTGACGTAGATGCGTCCATTCACTCCGTTGCGCAGTTCCAGTTTCTCTACGTCGATCCCGGCCGAACCCCAATGGACCGACGCGACACCCGCGCTGGCCCACACGCTCGTATCGAACTGGAGCTTGAGAGTATTCAGCGTCAGTGAATTGCGGATCTTGTCGAGCGTGAACGCCGCATCAGCACTGTAGGTGCGCGCGTTGTCCTGATTGACGACGAGCTGAATGGTACCGTTCGGCTTGTGATAAGTGAGCTTCCCCCCGACGCTGTCGAGGACAAAGCCGGCGGCACGAACCGATCTGGCCTGCGCGTTGACGGTCACCTGCGACTGTGGGGTCCGCGCATTGACCCAGTCGTAGTTGGCGGTGAAGGAGCCGACGGTATTCCCGCGCGCGACGATGTTGGAACCGGAGGCCGTTCCTTTTGCGCTGAAGTTCTTGATACTGCCGGTCGCCACTCCATCCGCACGCAGGGATCCGGACAGCTCGTTCTTGCGAACGGCCTTTGGCGTATCGACGACAGTGCGCGGCAGGGGCATGCCGGTCACCGCCCGCTCGACCTCAGTGGCGCGAGCGATACGCGACGAATCGGCTTTTGCTTTAGCGATGCGACTCGCCAGGATCCCCGGGCGCGGACGAACGATGCTCGTGTCCGTCGAGATCAGTCCGGCAAAGCGGGAAAGCGAGTCAATGGCGATGTGATAGGACAGCGTCCCGGTATGTGTCGGAGTCATGCCGATTGTGCCCTTCGCCTCGACGAGTCCCTGGGGCAGTCCGACGGCCAGCGTGTCGACGCGCGCGATCCCATCGGCGATCGCGACTCTGACGTTGGCCCTATCCACTGAAACCGTATCGACGGAGGATGCGGCCACCTTGGCCACGAGTTGTGCCTGCATCGTCTCTGGAACGAACCCGCGCCCGCTCGCCGTCCCTACGGCGGTGATCGATGTCCGTGGAGCTTTCGCTACCGCCGCGCTGGCGTTGAATTGCCTCGCATTGAATTCGAGGTTGTAGCCCGTCTCCTTGCTGTGGAGATCCATCGTTCCGCGCAGATCCAGAAAACCACCATCCGGGAACGTGAGCTGCGTGTTGAGTGCGAGGTCGTTTTCATTTCCTTTGAGCCGCAGTGGTCCGCTCGCACTGCCGATCAATCCAACGCTTGGCATGTAGCGACCGAGTGTTGCGAGTGCCAGCGGATGCATCGTGGCATCGACGTCGTACCATGGCATTCCGCGCGCGCGCATCGCCGCTCGACCATTCGCGCGCGTTACCGCTCCGTTCTCGACCTCGGTAACGTCACCCTGCGCCGTCATGATGGCTGCCGACGAGCCGTTCAAGGTGGCGGTGCCAGTCATAGTGCCGGTCAGCTTGAGCGTTGGGGCGAGAGCCTTTGCCAGATTCATTTGCAGCGGCAGCATCCGCACGTGCAGATCCCGCGCAGTAAAAACTCCTTTCGACAATCCCATCACGCCGACCGCAAGGAGGTGGCTTCGTCCCGAGAGCCGGTCGTCCACGACCACGTCGCTGTTCACCTTCAGCGAGTGTTCTCCGCCATCAAATGTCGCTTTCCCAGTCAGCGTCAGCGGCCGCGGGAATGTCATCGTCGGGAAGAGTCGGGTCAGCAACCGGGTATCGAGATTGGCGAAGGTCAGATCCGCATCGCGGTAGGCGAGTGTGTCCGTGACTGTCGCCTCGATCCTTCCGGTGACGTGCGACTTCTCGAGCGTCATGTCCATGTTCCGCGCCAGGTACACGCTCTTGTCGCCGGTCCAGTCCAGTCCGAAGTCGAGCTTTCCGGATCCGTTCTCGGGGAGATGTGGCATCGCCCAGCGAATGTCGCCTGGCTGTACGGGATCACCATGGAGCCGCAGATGCAAATCGCCCGATTCCATGTAGTAGCGTCCGTCACCACTCGCCTTCGTCCCGGAAAACGACGCCCGCGCTCCCTTCCACCACAGCGAATCGCCCGTGAACTCGAACGTTCCAGTCAGCCCTCGCACGTCGGCGACCGGCGGCCGGAACGGTTCGGCGACCATCTTCAGTGCTGCAACATTAATCAGGCGATTCTTGTAGGCCGGATCTTCCAGTCGCACGAGCGGAAATAATGCGTTGATGTTGTGAAAGCTGGACTCTTTCTGATAACCGTTGGCCACCTGCAGGATCTTGAGCCTGCCCTCCGGCCCGAGGGCAGCTCGAATCTTGTCAGAGCGCTCGGCGGGCGCGACCTTTCCCGGATCCCACGGGGATCGTACGATGAGATCCCCGCTGACCACCGTGGCATTGGTGAAGCGGATCCATGTTCCCCAACCGGTCGGCTTCACTCCGGCACGCGTCACCGTGTCGCGCGGAAAGATCCGATCGTAATTCCACTTTCCGCCCGGCTGCTTGTCGATCACGATGAATGGACGGACGAGTTTTACATCGTTCAACTCGATCTTCTTGCTGCGCAGAATGCCGAGGCTGTACTTGGCCCAGATCTCATCCGCTTTGATGAACGGAGCACGTGCGCTGTCGGTGATTACGACATCGTGGAGCGTGATTCCGTGGAGGAGGTTTCCGGATACGCTGCCAATGCGGACGACGCCGTGGCTGTTGTTCTGAATCACGCCCACGACGTAGCGGCGAATGCGCTCGCGGCCCCAGTCGCTGTTGGTGACCAGGTAGGTGGCGCCGATCAGCAACAACACCACCACCGCGACTCCCGCGAGGAGCCGCACCCACCACTTTTTAGAATGCTTCGCCGATGGAAAGGTGAAGGACGATCCGGTTGAGGATTCCCCCGCCTTTTGAGGGCGCGTAGGTTCGGTGCTGTTGAAGGGTGACCAGCGTCTTTTGGCCATTCACGATGTTCTCGGTTACAACCGGCAGGGATTCCGTGGACCCTGGGTTGAGGCCTATATCGGCACGGATCGGGCCTACAGGAGAATGGTACCGTACCCCGAAACCGGGAGTTATGGCCGCCCTGCGGCGGGGAAGGGTCGGATCGGTCTTCTGTTGGACCAATCCGGCGTCCACGAAGACCGCCCCAAGCAGGTCCCGCCACACCGGAAAGCGCGCCTCGACGCTCCCTTCGGCCACGAAATTTCCGCCCAACGGGCGCGGGTCGAAGTCGCGGTCCTTGAGCGTCGCGACGTTGGGATTGCACAGGGTGACATCGGTTGCCGATGTGCACGCGACGTTCGTGCTGTCGTGGGACTGGAGCGAGGCGAGCGGGATCGTGAGGACGCGCGGGCCAAGCTGATTCTCGCCGAAGCCACGCACCGAGTGCGATCCGCCAGCGTAGAAGCGTTTTCTCGGGTGAAGGATTCCATCGCCGAAGGATGCGGCGACACCGACCGCCTGCGTGGTGCTGCCCAATGGACTCACCCAGCCGACGCGCGCGTGCGCGCCGATCGCTCCGCGCTTTCGAACCTGATAGAATGCCGCCCCGTCGGCGGTCGCGCGGTTGTAACGAAAATCGGAGAGCGTGAACGCGGACGCGTGCTCGAGACTCGCGTTGGCGCGGAATCCCCTGTTGGGCGAAAAGGGATCGTTGGTGCGATCTATCGCCGAGGTGAGGGTGACAGGCGAGAGCCGCTGGTTGCCGCGAAGCGCCTCGAGCGTTGGCGTGTCGCAGACGCCGTAGTTGATGCAGAAATACACGTCCCCTGCGTCGACCTTGCTGATCTCGAACCTGTAGTTCAGGCTCGCGGGCGCGCGCTCCGCCACGTCCCGCGTGAAGGTGAGACTCGTTCCGTACCCGCGATCGACGTAAATGCCGGGCGCGCTGCGCCGGTGAGTGAACAGGCTCAGTGCCAGCTCATTGTGCGGCGATCCGAACCACGGCTGCCGGAGGTCGATGCTCGCGTTGTAGGTTGGAACAAAATAGCGCGCCAGAGCGCTCGTCTGCGGAACGGACGCGTTGCGGAAAATTCCGCGCCCGTTGAGCGACCTGGCGAAAATGTTTCCAACCACTCCCTGAATATCGAGCCGACGCGCCCCGCCCATGAAATTGTAGTGCGTGAAGCGGGTTTCGAACTGAACGAAATCGACGGTGTTGAATCCGGCGCTCACGCGCGCTTCGCGCGGAGGCGATTCCTGCACGGTGACGACGACTACCTTGGCCGAGTCGGGCGTAGCGATGTCGATTGGCGGGCGCGGCTCGATCGAAGCGCGGCGAAATAGATTCGACTCGTACAGCGCTCTCTGGCTGCGGAGCACCTCGGAGCGGCGGAAGATGTCGCCGATATGGAAAGTCAGCGATTTCCTGATCGTTTGCTCGCTCACGTCATCGTTGCCCGTGACCACGATGTCTTCCACCGTGGTCTTGTATTTCGGATTGAGCGTGAGCTTGACCACCGCGGTCCGCGAAGCAGTGTCGATCACGATCGACGTGTCCACTTCTGCGTCGGCGTACCCCTTGTCGAACAGGCTGTTTTGGAGGAAGACCCGCGATGTGTCGAGCCTGATCAGATTCAGCGGTCCGCCCTTGTCGAGCGCGACCCGACGGTTGATCTCCCTCTGGGAGAGCAGCGGCGTGGCCTGGCTGACGATTACACTGGAAACAATCGTCGGCGGCCCTTCCTTGATGAGGAAGGTGACACCGACCTGGTCGTGTCCTCTCGGAACCACCGCTGTATCCACCTCGGCTTCGCGGTAGCCGCGCTTCCAGTAGAAGACGCGCACACGGAGCACATCGCGCTCCAGCTCCTTGTGATCGAGGTAGTTCCTGGTGTAGAGGTAACTCGCCTTGCTGATCCAGCAGAACGGCACGAGGAGGAAGCTGTTGCAATGCGAGGACGTCGTGTAGATGCTTTGAAGCAGATCGCTTTGCTTCATCGCTTTCACGCCCTTGAGCGTGAGATTGACGACCTCAGGATGGCTGGGCGCGGTTAGCTGGACGTCCTGTGATGCGAGTGCTGCCGGAACGAAGAGGATCGCGCCGGCGAGTACGGCGTGAAGACGCGGCAGCGGTGAGCCAGCCCGCCTATAGACCTTCCAGCAACGCGTCGTTGCTTGGGGTCGCAGCGATGCGCTTGATGAGCCACTCCATCGCCGAGCTGGACGGCATCTGTTGAAGACCGCGTCTGAGTGTGTAGACATGCTCTAGCTGATCCGGACGGAAGAGCTTGTCTTCACGACGCGTGCCGCTGGTCGCGACATCGATTGCCGGAAAGATCCGTTTCTCGGAAAGGGAGCGATCGAGCTTGATCTCGCAGTTGCCGGTGCCCTTGAACTCCTCGAAGATGACGTCGTCCATGCGCGATCCGGTCTCGACCAGCGCGGTCGCGATGATCGTGAGCGATCCGCCGCCGTGCTCCGGAGCGACCGAGCGGGCCGAACCGAAAAAGGCTTTGGGCTTGGCCATCGCGGAGGAATCGAGGCCGCCGGAAAGCGTGCGGCCGGTACCGCGCTCCACGGTGTTGTAAGCGCGAGCCATGCGGGTGATCGAATCCAGAACGATGACGACATCCTTGCCTAGCTCCACGAGTCGGCGCGCCCGCTCGAGCACCATCTCGGTGACGTCGGTGTGACGAACAGCGGGCATGTCGAAGCTGGAGGCAACAACCTCGCCATAGCCCCAGGTAATCATCTCACTCACTTCCTCGGGGCGCTCGTCAACGAGCAAAACGAGGAGCACTGCCTGGGGATGATTGATCGCCACGCCCTCGACGATTGCCTGGAGGAGCATCGTCTTGCCGGCGCGTGCTGGGGCCACGATGAGCGCGCGCTGTCCATATCCGATTGGCGCGATGAGATCGATGGCGCGGCGCGTCAGCTCGGGGCCCGCTTTGGCCGGCTTCCCGGTCTCGAGTTTGAGCTTCCGCTCGGGATAAGACGCGATGAGAGATGCGAAATCAGGACGCCTTGCCGCTTCCTCCGGATTTGCTCCGTTGATCTCCTTGACGTCGACAACGACGATGCGATTGCGATGATCGTGTCCGGTGGTGGCGAGCACCTGATCGCCGCGGCGCAGCATGTACTGCCGCATTATCTGTGTCGGCACGTACGCGTCGCCTGGCTCGGCGAGGTAGCTGTTGGCGGCGCGGCGAATGAAGCCGCCTTCGCGCTGTGGATCAAACCATCCAGTGGTCTCTCCGTCTGGAACTACCGGCGCGATTGGGGCACGTGGTGCCTGCTCTGCTCCTGCCCCGCCGCCGCCCCCTCCGCGTGGTCCGTTCTGCTGGCGTTGTCTGCCGCGTCCGCGCTGATTGCGGCCGCGTCGTCCGTTATGACGGTTGTCGCGCTCGCCGGGGTGGCGCTGCTGTTGATTGCTATCGCGTTGCTGACCGCCTTCGCGCTGCTGCTGGCCGCCCCCGCCCGTCTGCGGATTGTAGGGAGCCTGTTGTTGTGACTGGGGAGGACCACCGCCGTCGCTCGATCCGTTCGGCGAAGCATCCGGAGGTGAATTGGAATCGGAATTCGCCGCCGCGGGGGGCACAGCGGGGCTTGGTGGAATGGGAGAAGGGATTGCTGGTGATGTCATATTGTCGCGCGCGTCAGGTATCTGCGCGGCGTCTGGGGTGGGGGTCGAAGGATCCATGGGCTCCAGGTACGGATCTACATCACTGTAGGATTCGGAGAGTGGAGTTTGTGATTGATGGCCGGACGTACGGGGCCTCCGGCCGCGACGAAAAGGACGTCGGCGTTCGCTCATGCAGTTGTGGTGTGGCTGAGAAGAAAAGTGCTACTCGATAGGCTCACGCGCACCGCGGTTAGAACTCACGCGTACCGGAACCCTATTCTGTATGGAATGGCGCGCTACTAGGCTGCGCTGGTTCTTGAATGGTACTATCGACCGCCGGAATTGTCCAGCAACAAGTTGAATGGTACGGCTCTGTACGGGAAGAGGGAAGAGGGAAGCGGGAAGGGGGAAGGCGGGAAGCGGTTGCAGTCCGGGCGGGGAGCTTGTCCATGGGATCTGCAGCACGCGTCCCGCTTGCCGCTTACCGTC
>DASWGL010000331.1:0-2405 GCA_036393735.1 Gemmatimonadaceae bacterium
AACCTCGCCGTCCCAGGCGACCGGCCTTACCTGCATGGCTTCGCGATCGACGACGCCTACCCAGGCCATGCGGAACTGTCCGGCTCCCACCGCGATGCGGCACGCATCGCGAAACAGCTCATCCCGGCTGTTCACGCGCACGATGGCCGAGTTGATTCCGCTCAGCACTGCGTGGACGCGGCTGAGCTGTGCGAGCTTGCGTTCGTGCTCGCGTCGCTCGGTGATGTCCCGGGAAATTCCATCTATCCGGACTACATTGCCTGCCGCGTCGCCGGCGAAGCGTCCGCGCCCCTGGATCCACCGCACCTCGCCGCCCGGCTTGACGACCCGGTATTCCGCTTCGAACGTTTCGTCTATCGCCGCGTCTTGCCATAGAGCCATCATCCGCGGCCAGTCTTCCGGGTGGATCGGTTCACCCCAAAGCATGCGGCTCTCGTAAACCTCCTTCTGTGTTCTGCCGAAGACCGTGGCCGCGGCGGGGCTGACGTACAAGATCTCACGCGAGGGAACCGCGACGGACCACACGACGTCCGGCAGTGTCGAGAGGATGCTGCGCAACCGCTCGCGTAGCGCCTCGAGTTCCCCTTCCGCTTTGCGGCGGGCGGTTCGCTCTTTCGCGTCTCGAAGGGCCCGCTCCACGGCAGCGGGGAGACGCACGAGATTCGTCTTCATCACATAGTCGATGGCCCCGCTCTTCAGCGCACTGACGGCCGATTCCTCGCCGATCGTTCCGGAGACGAAGATGAAAGGCGTGTCCGGGCATATGTCGCGCGCCAGTTTGAGCGCGGCCATGCCGTCGAAGCCCGGCATCGAAAAATCGGACAGGATCACGTCCGGCGCGAATTCGCGCAGCGCACCGACGAACGACTTCTCGTTATCCACGATCCGCCGGTCGGCGTGCAGACCGGCGCGCCCCAGCTCGAGCAGCGCGAGCTCGGCGTCGTCCGCCACGTCTTCCACCAGCAGAATTCTGAGTCGCTCTGTCATATACTGCTTGCTTGGATCCCGAAAGACTAAAGGACGAGGGTATCCAACGATGTCGGGCCAACTCAACGATCGGCGTCAGGTGTTTCCTGACGCCGCGTCGAGGATTCTCTACTCGAGCGAAGTGATCCCGTGCTGAATGGCGAACTTCACCAGCGCCGGCAGATCGCGGACGCCGAGCTTCTGCTTGATCCGGCTTCGGTAGGTGTCCACGGTTTTTGGAGACAGGGCGAGTATGTCGGCAACCTCCGCGCTCGGGCTGCCCTCGACCACCAGCTGGAGAATATGCCGCTCCCGACTGGTCAGGCTCTCGAGAGGACTCGGAGAGCGGGCCTCACTGATGTAGTCGCCGATGAGCGCCGCGGTGATCTTGGGACTCAAATAGCGCTTGCCCTCGCGCACCGCTCGAACCGCATTGACGAGCTCCAATCCCGATGCTTCCCTGGAAAGATATCCCCTCGCACCGGCCCTAAGGGCGCGAAAAATGATTTCCGGAGAAGTCATCGTGGAGAGCATCACGATTGCCGTTGACTTGGATAGCTCCGCGATTTTGAGACTCGCCTCCATTCCGTTGAGGCTGACGAGGCCGATGTCGAGAATCGCGACATCCGGCCGCAGTTTTTGTATTCTCCTGACGGCGTCGTGCCCGTTCGTCGCCTTGCCGACAATCTTCATGTCTTGCTGGAGTTCCAGCAGCACCTGCAGACCGTCCAAAAGGATGACGCGGCTATTCGCCAGAAACACTCTTATCGCCATTTTTTCTTGCCCGGTTTCGGCAGTTCTTCCCCACGTGGCGTTGGCTTGATATCCTTGCTGAAATTCGATTCCTAGTCTGTAGGGAATTCTTGAGAAGTCAGTCTAGGAACCCCTTAGGAGAGACCGGCGATTGCAACGCCGGGCGCTCAGCCTGAACTCTAGTTGTGAAGACCCTCGGATGCTGTCGCGTAGAGCCGACAGATTGAGTCAGATATTTCCTGACGCCGCCTGCGTCTCTATTCGAGAGGAGTAACACCCTGCTGGATCGCGAATCTGATGAGGCTCGCGAAGTCGCGAATGTGGAGTTTCTCCATCATTCGGGCGCGGTAGGTTTCCACGGTCTTCGGTGAAAGGGAGAGCGTTCCCGCGATTTTGGCGATGGCGTGTCCTTCGGCGAGCATTTGCAGGACCTGGCGCTCGCGCGAGCTGAGCCGCTGAAGGGGTTCGTCCGAGGCGGCCTTGTGGACGACGTGGTCGATGAGGCTTTCAGTGAGCTGTCCGCTGAGATGCTGCCGTCCTTCGTGCGCCTTCCGGATCGCGTCGACCACTTCCTTGGCAACCGATTTCTTCGCGATGTAGCCTGAGGCGCCGGCCTGCAGCGCACGGTACACGTGAACCGGGTCCGTGTACGCGGAGAGCATGATGACGCGCGTCCGAGGGCGCCG
>DASWGL010000332.1:0-4342 GCA_036393735.1 Gemmatimonadaceae bacterium
ATCACGACAAGAAACGGGTGGTCGACCCGAAACAAAGGAGGAAGCGAAGTGAGGCCGATGCCGACAATCGTAGCCGCCGCTGCCTCAGTCCCCCGCTCGTCAACGTCTACAAAAGTCTTTTGCAGAACCTGCGTGATCACCAACTGGAGACCGAGAGGCGACATCCGCGTGAAATCAGCATTGGTAAAGGCGAGCCGCATGCCCAGCTGGTTGAGATCGTCATTCAGCATGCGACTCCATTCGATCCTGAAGCGCGGCGAATAGACTTCCAGGTCGCTGTCGTGAAGCGAGCTCACGAGCGAATTCCATTTCGGCTGGTCGAACGATTCCGCGAACGCGTCGATGTCCGCGTTTGGCTTGTTAGGTAGGACCACGGTCATCGTGAAGGCTGAGTTGCCGTATGGAAGATCCACCGCCGAATACTCGGGTGTAGCGGTGTACTGAACTCCTTTGTCTCTATCCATCATCGGAACCAGCGCCGTCGTGCCGTCGGCGGCGTGGAAAGGCGCATCGACCGTCTTCGACTTGTCGAACTGCTTTTGCCAGATCCCTTTGAAGTAGATGGCATTCACGAGAAACATGACCTCCTCTTGCCTAATGCTGTCCAGGATTTTGGGGATCCTGTCTTTCGTCTGCGCGCTCACCCATGAGTTGATGGTCGTAACCGCCGCGGGACTCCTGAAGTCGAGCCCCTGAACCTGCGCGTCAAAATACAGCTTGCTTTCGTCGAGGAACGACGCGTTGAATGGGAATGTCTGCTCGAACCATATCGAGTTGGCGATGCTGAAGTCCGTGCCTGGATCGAGCCCTTGCAGCAGCGCGATGAGCGATTTGTAGCCGCCGCCAACGTCCTCCCTCGTCGCTCCATTCAATCGGAGTGTCGTGCGCATCTCGTCGTACGTCGCTCCGTCTGCTCCGTTTGCGGTCATCCCCAACGCCATCGATGCGCTGAGTGGCGAGATGAATACGTTGGCTTTGTGCTGCGCCAGATTCCCCGTGCGGAACAGATCGAATGCGAAATCGTTGCTGCCCGCGATGATTTTGCTCTCAGACTCGGTGAGAACACGCGGCAACGCAGTGAGCGGTGCTCCCGGAGCGGTCGCCTCGCTGCAGGCGGATCCAGCCAGAGCCATTCCGGCCAAAATCGGACCAAAGAGTTTCATGATTCTCCCTCCTGAAATGGGTAGAAGTGCATCGACGATTCTCTCGTCCGCATATGCCGCGCCTTTATTGACAGCTCTTGTTTGCCCCGCGCGCTCCCGTTTGTGGCCGAGTGGAAGACACTCGGATTGGCAGCGATGACCTCAGCCCCGACTAGCTGATCCAGGTACCGAGAGCAATCGCCCAGATGGCGAGCAAGACTCCGGCGGCGGCCAACACTCCGAGCGTCGCACTAAGCACGCAGAGCGCGTCGAATAACCTGGCAGTTCTCGGCCAGCCACGATTCGAGAAGCGAGAGCGGGCGCGATCGAGCAGCCCCCAAGCCCCATAGGCAAAGAGAAGCGTCGCTGCGCTTGCGATCAGAGGCTGCGCAGCGGGGTTCCAGCGGAGTGCCGCGACCAATACCGCCGCGCCCCCGACCGCATCTATCCCAAGGCGTCGCGCAGGCGCAGAGCGCGCTCTGTGCGCCAGGAACTCAAACAGTCCGGCATCGGGCCGGAGGGCCGAGAGAACCATCATGAGAAAAACATTTCACCGCGGGGGAAATTCCGCTAGCTGAACTGCTACTCGGCGGTGTCGTGCTCTGCCTCTTCCCCATGCTCGACGATATCGCCTGGCTTGAACAGAATGTCTTGCAGAGTCGCCCGCCACTTCGGACTCCTGCGCAACAGGAACTCGAGGTCCATGCCGAAGTGCTTGAACTCCTCGTGCTGGGCGTTGCGCATGATATCGCGCGCTGCTCGATCCTTCTCGAGCGAGAGACGCTGCTCGTACCAGCCGATTGCCTCGGCCTCCTCGATCATCGAAGTAATCATTCGGGCGAAGGTGCGAGTCTTCGCTGACAGCTCGCTCGCTGGCTCGTGGTACTGTTCGAATCCCATCGTAATGCCCTCAGGTTTCAGATGTGCGCAGCATGCCCAGCGGACCCGTGGTCATGGACGCAGACGATTCATCGTTCGCGGAAAGGCAATCGCTTCGCGAATGTGATGGATTCCGCAGATCCAACCCACGGTTCTCTCGAGCCCGAGGCCGAAGCCCGAGTGGACGAACGTGCCGTACTTCCGCAGGTCCAGATACCAGTTGTAAGCCTCGACAGGCAGGCCTTCTTCCTTTATCCGGGCGAGGAGCTTGTCGTGATTGTCCTCGCGCTGGGATCCGCCGATGATCTCGCCATGACCTTCGGGCGCGAGGAGATCATTGCACAGCACAGTGCGCGGGTCGGCCGGATTCTCCTTCATGTAAAACGCTTTCGCCTGCTTGGGATAATTGTAGATGAAGACGGGACGGTCCTGACCTTCGACCAGCAGTGTCTCATCCTCAGCGCCGAGATCGTCACCCCACGTCACGGAACTTCCCTTCGCCTGCAGGATCTCTACCGCATCGCTGTAGTCGATCCGAGGAAACGGCGCCTTGATCTTCTCGAGTTTCGCAACGTCGCGCTCGAGCTCCTTCAGCTCCGGCTGTCTGCGCTCGACAACCCGCGCTACGATGTACGAAACGAATTCCTCCTGAAGACGCATGTTGTCGTCGGAGTCGTTGAAGGCGACCTCGGGCTCCACCATCCAGAATTCGGTCAAGTGCCTGCGCGTTTTCGATTTTTCGGCGCGGAACGTCGGGCCGAAGCAGTAGATCTTTCCGAGTGCCGCGGCCGCCGCTTCTCCGTAGAGCTGGCCCGTTTGTGCCAGGTAGGCGGTGCCCAAGTCGAAATACTCCGTGCCGAACAGACCGCTTCGTTCGCCGATCGCAGCAGTGAGGATCGGAGTATCCACCAGTGTGAAATCCCGCTCGTAGAAAAAATCGCGGATCGCCTGCTCAACTTCACTCCTCACGCGCGCGATCGCGCGCTGCCTCGGTGTGCGCAGCCAGAAGTGTCGGTTGTCCAGGAGGAAGTCGATGCCGTGCTCTTTCGGCTGAATGGGATAGTCGATCGGACTCTCGCCATAAATCGACAGATCCTTGACACCGAGCTCGAAGCCGCCGGGCGCGCGCGCATCGGGGCGCACTTCGCCCTCGACCTCGATGGAAGTCTCCTGCGTCAGCTTTCCAAACCGCTCCCACGCTTCAGGCGACACCGCATTCTTGACGAGCACCGCCTGGAGCAGGCCAGTCCCATCGCGCATAACGATGAACGCGACCTTACCCGATGATCGGACGTGCGTGACCCAGCCGCGCACGCGCACGGCTTGGCCGGAGTGTGAGGGTAGCTCTGATATTCGCGAATAGGGGACAGCAGTCATGATCTCGTAGTGGGGAGTAGCGCTCGGCGCCAAGCTAGACGGCTCTAATAGGCAGTGTCAACCGCGCCGGCGCCAATCAGGCGGACCATCGGTTTCGCAACTCTATACGCCGACGGAAAAGCTCCAGGCAATCAGCAACGAAGCCAACGGCTCCGTACTTCGGTTCTATGGATGTCAGTCGCGCCAGAGAGTCTCAACGCCGCGGCGCTAGCGCGTCAACCGATAAATGGGTATCGCCGCGCGCTCCGTTGCGGGAACGATCGACCGTAGGTTCACCCGTTCGTCGGGCGTGTGGGATCTCATGCCCTTCACGCCGAGTCCATCCAGCGCGTCGACGTACTCCGAGACATACGAGATGTCTCCTCCGCCGCGCTTGCCCGGATCCAGGGCGTCAACCTGGCCCTGACCCAGCGCGCGACTGACGGAATCCTCCACCGCGAGGAGCGCGAGATTGCCCTTCGTCGGAGGCATCGCTGGATTTCCGTCCTCGAAGGTTATCGTCGCGATGGTTCCGGGAAGGTGGTCGTCGACGATCGCCCGCATCGCCTTGCGAGCCCTCATTAGCTGGTCCTGCGAAATAAAACGCGGGTCGCCGCGGGCGAACACGCGCGGGGCGATGATGTTGTCCTTCCCCGCCGCGGTTCCGGAGATCTTCGCCGAATCGTATGTCACGTCGGTTCCGCCAACGATGACGGCTGGGTTGAACGTCAGATACTGCTCGTTCGACAGCATCTCGCGGAAGGCGTTCAGGATTCTCGCCGCTTCGTAGATCGCCCCGTAGCTGGTGCCGGGCGAGAAAATTCCGGACGAATGTGCCTGCCGGCCGCTGACGACAAGCTGCCAACCGCTCATTCCCCGCCGTGCGACGGTGCCTTTGCCCGCGTCCTCCTCGAATGCGAGCGCAATTTCACTGCGCTTCGCCACGTCGATCAGCGGTTGTCGCG
>DASWGL010000333.1:0-1584 GCA_036393735.1 Gemmatimonadaceae bacterium
CAACCCCACGCCGAAGTTGAGTGGGCCAAGCTCGAATGGAAACCAGTAGCCTCCGCGTGCGCCCCCCGCGAACGACTTGTCAAACCTGACATCGAGCGTTGTTACTGAATTCGTGTCCACATCGTGCTTCTCTGTGAACGCGCCTCCCAGGTAGAAGTCGCCAAACCATTCAGCCGCCGCAGGCGTCGCGATGACCAAGCACGCAAGGGCTGATGTCAGCATCAGCAGTGACTTTGTCCGCCCGAGCCCTGCCGCGACTACGCCGATCCGTCTGCTGAACATAGGCGCCTCCTTGCTGGGAGCGTATCGGGGAGGTGTCGGTCAGTATCGCCGCGCACATACTACATACCGATGCCTTCAGGAGGTCAAGGGACGCGATGAACCTGCGGGCCACGAGCGGACGGCAAGGGGTATGACCCTCAGTTCAGCGTCGGCGCGTGGAGCAAGTCCAGCTCGGCCTCCAGCGGTGTGACCCACCGCTCAAACGTGACGCCGCAAGGACACGCCGCCGTGAGTAGATAGCCGTTCCACGCAGGCTCCGTGGCGTCGGCGGTCAGGGAGCCGTGGGGGGCGGTGGTCATGGAGGAAGTCTTCGAGGTCGGCGAAGAGAAGGCTCATGCTCCCGTCGGCACCGCTTCGATGATGCTTGCTGGAGAGCGGGTAGTAACAATTCGTGTCAGCGTGAAGCCTGCGTCCGCCAAGAGCGCTTGATATTCGTTGGCGGTGCGCTCGCGTCCGCCTGTGACGAGCAACATCGTGATGTCGGTCAGCTTACCCGGAAATGCTCCGTTGCCCGGGAGGATGACCTTTTCGATGACGAGTAGTTTAGCCTCGATAACCGGACTTCGCGCCATCGCCAGTCGACACTTACGTAGAATTTCCGTGGCATCCTGGTCGCCCCAGTCATGGACGATGTCTTTGAGCACGTAGGCATGGCCGCCCGTGGGTACGGATTCAAAGAAATCGCCGGCCACATAAGCCAAGCGTCCGTGGCCACCCTCGGCGGACAAATCTGGTGGCGCGCTTGCAATAACTGAGGGCTGATCGAAGACAACGACGGTTGTTCGTGGGCACACTTTTAGGATCGCCGCGCCCAGAACACCGTGGCCGCCTCCCACGTCGATCACGGTTGCGTATTGCGCGAAGTCGTACGCGGCGACGACCGCGGCGGCGTCCTGTTGTGTCATGTTGCTTTGGTGATCGTTGAAGATTGCCGCGGCATCATTCGCGGAATCGAGATAGCTGAAGAGCGCCTTGCCGTGGACGTGGTCGAAGGCGGGTTGGCCTGTTCTGACGCTGTGGAGGAGTTCTCCGCATGCCCGCCACCACCACGACGCTCCGTACAAGACGGCCGATCCTCGGAGAGAGCCGGGCACGTCGCTCCGCAAGGGCTCAGCAAGCGGCGTCAGCGAGAATATCCCGGGATCGGTCTCCATGAAGATGCCGAGACTGGCCAGGGCGCGCAGAACCCTGTACAGGGCTTCGGGATTGGCATTCACCGCCGTGGCTAGTTCTCGGCTGCTTTTGGGCCCGATGCTTATTGAGATGTGCGTAAGTAATAGACATCTGATGCCTCGCGCGATA
>DASWGL010000334.1:0-2672 GCA_036393735.1 Gemmatimonadaceae bacterium
CAATCGACCGGAGCCGGAGCATTTCTACATCGGATCGGCCATGGGCTCGACAGGCTCTCGGTGCGATATCAGGAGTCACTCGGGCGAGTGCTGCACCATCCACGGCGCATGCTGGCGGCCGCCGCGATTCTCATCATTGCCGGCGTGATTGCTCAACGGTTCGTGGGAACCGGATTTCTGCCCGAGATGGACGAAGGGGCGTTCGTGCTCGACTACTGGACTCCCGGCGGGACCGCCCTGACCGAAACCGATCGGGAGATACACATAGTCGAAGCCATCCTCGCCAGCACGCCCGAGATCGAAGGTACGTCTCGGCGCACAGGAGCGGAGCTTGGTCTGTTCGCGACCGAGCAGAATCGAGGCGACATAGCTGCTCGACTCAAGCCCCAGAGCGAACGATCGCGCACGATCTTCGAGGTGATCGACGACGTGCGGGTGAAGGTCCAGGTAGCAGTACCAAGACTCCGGATCGAGTTCGTTCAGATTCTGTCCGACGTGATCAACGATCTTGCGGGCTCTGCTCGCCCCGTCGAGATCAAGCTGTACGGACCCGATCTCAATCGGCTCGAAGCATACGCGAAGACGATCGAGCCCAGGATCGCGGGCATTGCGGGGATTGAGGATCTGTTCAATGGTGTGAGCGAGCCGAGCGCCGAGCTCGACATGCACGTCAACGAGGCGGAAGCGAACCGTGTCGGCTTGACCCCGCAGAAAGTCGCGGACGCGGCAATGGGCGCATTACTTGGCGCTCCCGCCGGCGAGGTGCGTCTCGAGGATCGATCGATCGGCGTCCGCGTCCGTGCGCCTGACACCGTTCGTTTCAACCGGCTTCAGCTGAGCGCGTTGCCCATCGTATCGACGCAGACGGGTGCGCCCGTGCCGCTCGGCACGCTCGCGACTTTTCAAGCGGTGGAGACGCGTGCGGAGCTGTTGCGCGAAAACCAACAGCAGATGATCGCGATGACGTCGGATGTGAGCGGGCGGTCGCTCGGCTCGGTGATGAATGACGTGAAGGTTGTGCTCGCGGCGCAGCCGTCTCCTTCCGGAATCAGGCTCGAGCTGGGCGGACAGTACGCGAGCCAGCAGGATGCTTTTCGCGGCTTCCTGCTCGTACTCGTGCTCGCGGCCGCGAGCGTCGTCGCCATCATGGTGCTTCAATTCCAGTCGTTCGTCGAGCCTCTCATCGTCCTTCTCGCGGCTCCGCTCTCCTTCATCGGTGCCGTCGGACTTCTGCTCATCACCGGAACGCCGCTCAACGTCTCGTCCTTCATGGGCCTGATTCTCCTCGTCGGTCTGATCGTGAAGAACGGCATCATACTTCTCGACTTTACGAGAATTCGCATGCAAACCGACGATCTTCCGCTGGAGAAGGCGATCACAGAGGCGGCAGGGGTACGCCTTCGGCCTATCCTCATGACGACGCTCTGCACGCTGTTCGGGCTGTTGCCACTCGCGCTGGGTCTCGGAGCAGGGAGTGAGCTCCAGAAGCCACTCGCCTTGGCGGTGATCGGGGGACTCACCCTTTCGACGCCAATCACGTTGTTCGTGGTTCCGACGCTTCTCGTGGCGATCAGAGGCCGCGACTATAAGCTGCCACAGGGTCTTAGATTGTAGCCCATGACGACGCCTATTGCGCATCCACCCGAGACGCTCGAGGGCTGGTACGCGCTGCACCAGATCTTTCGATTCAATAAACAGAAGCCGGACGCGACACGTTTGGCGCGGCTGGCGAGAAGTTCCGCAACCGCGCTGGATTCGGTGCCTAACTCCCGGAAGAAGGGCGCGAAGAGTGCGGCCCCTCCCATCGGTTGGAGTTGTTTCGTGCGTCTCATCGGATCGACGTCTGATCTGATGGTCATTCACTTCCGGGAGTCGCTCGACGCGATTGGGGCCGCGCAGGACGCGCTCTCGAAAACCGAGCTGGGCAAGACGCTCCAGCCAGTGTATGCGTTTCTGAGCGTCGCCGAGGCCGGACTCTATCACATCACCGCCGAGCTCGCGCGGGCGGCGGAAGCGCGTGGCGGAAAGGTGGGCGACGCCGAGTACACCAGGACGCTCGGCGGCCGGGCGACGGCTGAACGGGAGAGCCAGCAAGTCAGACGGCGGCTGTACCCGGAACTACCGGACAACATGCCTTATGTCTGCTTCTATCCGATGTCGAAGCGCCGCGACGCGTCGCAGAACTGGTACACACTCCCACTCGACGAGCGCAGCCGGTTGATGCAGGCGCACGGAATTACGGGTCGGCGCTATTCGGGGAAAGTGCAGCAGGTGATCACCGGCGCGATCGGCCTTGACGCCTGGGAGTGGGGTGTGACTCTCTTTGCACTGGATCCCCTCGATTTCAAGAAGCTCGTGACCGACATGCGCTTCGACGAGGTGAGCGCGATGTACGCCGAGTTCGGGGATTTCTACGTCGGCAAAGTCATCTCCCGCTGACGTCGCGGTATTTCGCGGATCGACCTTTACTCTTCTCGGGGGAGAGTGAGAGTGAAAGTCGAGCCCGATCCAACCTTGCTCGACACCGTAAGCTCGCCGTTCATCGCCCGCGCGAGCTCGCGGCTGATTGCCAGCCCGAGACCCGTGCCCTCGTGAGCGCTGCTCAGAGACCGTCCGAGCTGAACGAAGGGCTCGAAGATCGCTTGTAGCTTGTCGGTCGGAATTCCCGCGCC
>DASWGL010000335.1:0-5258 GCA_036393735.1 Gemmatimonadaceae bacterium
TCGTCGCCGGTGGTCCGCCGGCGCTCCGCGCCATTTGAGCTGCGCGCTCGACCGTGTGCGCGCCCGCGTACTCGCGCGCAAAGGAATACGTTATTCGCGCCGCCTTCCTCAGCTCGTACCACTTGGAGAAGATGATTCCCCAGCTGATGAGCGAGAGCACGACGAGAATCGCGAGCACGAATTTCGTCGCGCCGGTCGAGTTGGTCACCAGCTCCATTGGTGAGCTGGGTATCGCCTGCGCGGCCTGCAGGAAGAAGAGATTACTCAAACAGTGACTCCGTTTGCTCTGGCAGCAAACCAGGCGTAGGTCTTCGCCAAACCTTCGGCGAGATCAACCTCTGGTACCCAGTCGAGTACATCTCGTGCCTTCTTCACATCAACGAAGGATTCCTGCTGCTCTCCAGGGCGGCGAGGGGCGAATTCAAGGGGAACGACACTGCGTGCCGTTGCCTGCAGGAGCTTGGCTATCTCAAGAACACTCGTGCCCTCGCCGGTCCCGATGTTGAACGCACGAGCATCGAGCCGTCCCTTTTCTGGTAGTGGCTTGGTTGCCGCCAGCCAGACCGCGCGCGCGACATCACCGACATAGACGTAGTCTCTCGTCTGCAGTCCATCCCCAAAAATAGTGAGCGGGCGTTTGCCGAGAATCCGCCCGCAGAAAATTGCGACCACGCCTGCTTCTCCATGTGGGTCTTGTCGCGGACCGTAGACGTTTCCGAAGCGCACCGCGATGGAGTCCATGTTGTGAACGCGTCCGTAGTACGCCAGGTAGTACTCGATGCTCAGTTTCGATATCGCGTACGGCGACTCAGGATCTTTCGCATACGTCTCGACATTGGGCGGCGTATTGAAATCACCGTAGAGCACGCCGCCGGTAGACGTAAAGATGACTCTCGTCTCCGCATCGCTCTCCCTCAGCGCCTCCATGAGAGTGAGCGTCCCGAGAATGTTGATGGTTGCATCCACAACTGGATCGGCGACGCTCTTTCGAACATCCATCTGGCTCGCCAGATGAGCGATGACGTCGAAACCTCCGTCACGAACCAGGTTTGCGAACTCCTTCGAGTTCACACCGATCTCAAGAAAGCGCGCCTTTACGGGAACGTTTTCCCGTTTTCCGGTGGAGAGATCGTCGACAACGGATACGTCGAATCCGTTGGCAAGAAAGAGGTCGGCCACGTGTGAGCCGATGAAGCCCGCTCCGCCCGTAACTAGGACCTTAGGCAATGTCGGTCGAATCTCCTCGCTCCTTATCGGAGTGGGGCTTGTCTTCCAGCGCGAACAGGTAGCGCGCCGCGTCGACAACCCCCAGGCCACGCCCGTTGGCAGCGGCCGCCTTCAGTCGCACACTCGGCTCGTGCAGGAACTTGTTCATCAGTGATCTCGAGAAGTGCTCGATGGCCTCGGCCTGTTCCGGTGATAGCGGTCCCAGACGCCGAAGTGCGGCGGCGAGCTCCGTACTCCGCAATCTGTCCATCTCGTCCCGAAACTCCCGCACGACCGGTACCGCGGCCAGCCCCGCCACCCAGTCCCAGTACTTCTGAACCTCATCCGCCAGTATCTCGCGCGCGGCGGGCACGTCTTCCTCCCGCTGCTCGAGGTTGGCCGCGGCGGCCGCACGAAGATCGTCGAGGTCGTACAGGAAGACGTTGTCGATTTCTCCGACCGCCGCTTCCACATCGCGCGGCAACGCAATGTCGAGTATACACAGAGGACGGTCACCGCGAGCTTCGATCGAATCGCGAACGCGAGCCGCTGTGACCACTGGCACCGGCGACGCGGTCGAGCAAATCAGGACGTCGACGTCGCGCAGTGACTCCCAGCACTCGTCGTAGTGCATCGCCGTAGCACCATGACGCTCGGCCAGAGTCTGCGCGCGCTCGTGGGTGCGATTCGCCACGATCGCGACGCGAACTCCTTCGTTCAGGAGACACTCGAGTGCGATCTCCGCGACATCTCCGGCGCCGAGTATCATCGCTCGCCTGCCGCCGAGTCCGCCAAAGATTTTCTTCGCGAGCTGAACTGCCGCCGAGCTGACCGACGCGGCGCCTCTCCCAATGCCCGTTTCCTCTCTCGCGCGCGAAGCCGCCAGCAGCGCGCTCTGGAACATTCGGTTGAGGATCGGTCCCGATTCGGCGCGGCATTGTTCCCAGGCATCCTTGACCTGACCCTGAATCTGCGCTTCGCCTAGAATCATCGAGTCGAGGCCAGCGGCAACACCGAACAGGTGAGCAGTCGCTTCGTGATCGCGGTGCACGTACATGAATTCCGCTGCATCACGGCCGAGCCGGCTGGAGAGAAGCGAAGAGAAATCCGATAGCGCGTCACCCGACTCTTCAATCGCATAAATCTCCGTACGATTGCAGGTAGAGAGAATGACTCCCTCGCGGATCAGTCCCTCGTTGCGGAGATGGGCGAGCTCGTGGACGGCGTCCTGGGGCCGGAACGTCAGCTTCTCGCGTACCTCGATGGGCGCCGTTATGTGGCTGACGCCGGCGACGATCAATGCCACGAATCCACCTTCTCCATGAACGACCCGTCCTCGACCGAATTGCAGAAATCATCGCCGATCAGTTCCGGCGCCGCCGCGCGCCACCGGTCATCTCCGCCGGCGATGAGCCGTGACCGCAGCCCGCGAAGCGCGGACACCGCGCGCTCGTAGCGTCCGTCGAACCGCTCGGCGATGGCGTCGCGTATTCTTGCCGCGGCACCCGGTACACCGCCCGATGAGACTGCGATCGTCACGTCGCCCGAACGATGCAACGCCATGGTGTGAAAGTTTCCTTCGTCCGGATGATCCGTAATGTTCACCAGCTTCCCGCGCGAGTTTGCATCGAGCGCGATCTGCGCGTTCACTTCGCGCGAGTTGGTGGCAGCAACGACGAGCATGGCGCGGTCCAGGTGATCCCTGTGATACGCGTCGTGGACAACAGTGATCCGATGCTGATGCTGCGCTTTCTCCAGCTCAGCGGTCACGAGCGGCGAAACGACTCGCACCTGAGCGCCGGCCTCCGCGAGCGCTAGCGCCTTGCGCGTCCCCACAGCGCCGCCGCCGACGACGACCGCCGTGATGCGCTCGCCGTGGAGGGCGATCGGGAAATCAGTCACGGGTCCATCCGGAGGGGATAAAACCACTGCGAGAAGAGTAAGGTTGTAGGCGCGAGGTACTAGGTCTCAGGTTGGAGGCAGAGGCGCGGTATCTGCGCCTTACCCCATACCCCGCACCTAGCACCTCGCATCCACTACCTAGCTCTTCTCGCAGTGGGTTTTTCACAAGGCCAGTCGCCGAGACGTTGCCAGACCCACCTGGCTCCCCTCGCAGTGGGTTTTTCACAAGGCCAGTCGACAAGAAGTTGCCGGTTTTCAGAGGAACTGCCCCCGATTGAGCGATGCCATTCTGAACACGACGTAGAGCGCGACGACGCTCGCAAAGGTCAAGGCCGACATCAATGCCGCGCGTCGCGCCTGCCATCCGCGCAGCATTCGTCCAAGCGCCAGTGCGCTCACACCCACCCATGCACCCAGGCCCCAGATAATCTGCGGGAGCACGAGTGCGCGATACTCGAAGGAGTACGCCGCGGCGAGCGCGAGGCCGAGTGTGAGTCCGAGGAATCCTGCGATGGAGGCAACGTGATTGACGCGATCGAGAGTGTCGAGCGGCGGAAAGAATCTGAAGATCGCGCCGAACTTCGCCGATTTGAGCTCGCGTCTCGCGACGAGGTACATCGTCCCTGCCGAGGCGGCTGTGGCGTAAGCGGCGATTCCAATGAAGCTCAGCACAATATGCATCGTGAGCCAAACGGCGCGTGCTCCTTGCGGGTCGAGAAAAGGTTGCATGCCGGCGAGGTTGCCGGCGACGGTGACAAGCGCGGCGACAGGGGCAGCGACCAGCGTGAGACTGACCTCGCGGGCCAAACTCTCTACCACGACCAACGAGAGGGCGAGGACAAGACCGGCGAACGACAGCCCTGGTCCGAGTCCGGTGAGAGATGCCGCACCGGCCTGCCTGGTGAGCCCCGCGAGCGCGGTGGCGTGGGCTCCAACCCCGAGCAGTAGAGCGATGACAACACCGCTTACAGGCGCCTTCACGCGACGCGCAAAAGGCAGCGCTGCTATGGCGGCCGCGCCGAGGTAAAACGTGATGGCGACGAAGTGGGCGATCGGTATCATCTGATCGCCCTAATTTAATTCCCCGCTACGGTTTTAGTGCACCATCGCCGGCTAAATTGCGCCGGCACTTACGGTTCGTTCCTTAGGGCATCGTGCCAGTCAGACGCACTGGCATTCCGTCACGTATCGTCGGTTGAGTCTGCTTCACGATGATTACCGTAGACGCGTAGGGTGTTACTCTCACGACCTGTCCGATACCGGCCGTCACAGCGGGAGCCGGACTCGGGTCTTCGCGGCCTGTAGAGTTGTCGATGAACGTCACCTCATCGCCTACATGAATGCCGCTCTTGGCATTCGGCGAAATGAGCACATAGTGCCCGATGGACGGCAGTACGGGGGTTTCGTGAACGTAGACGACCCGTCCCCTCATGCCCCCACCGAGTGGCGAGATCGCACCCGAGGGGAGCTGAACATCGGGCGCCACGACGACTTCCTGGTCGAGCTTGATCTCGCCAAACTGCTTCATGATACGCGCGATCGGCCGCTGACCCTGGGGAAGGGCTTCGATGCGGAGGATGCCGGTCGGAATTACGACTTGGCCGTTGTCGCCGAGGTTGGGCCCGAGGATGTACGACACGTAGCTGTCGCCAAGGCGTGGAACGAGACCCTTCGGAAGATCGAGGAAGAGATCGTCGTTGATCTGATATCTGATTTGAACGATGTTGGTCTTGATGCCGGGGCGATCGACGCTGGCGACAAGTCTGCCGGCGTTTTTTGGTCCGCCACTACGGTCCGCGTAAGGAGCGGTTTCCACTTCGCCCCTCCGCACTCCGCCAGGACGCGAGCGATTAACCACGTCCGTCTGGACCTGTGCCGCCGCGCGGGCAATCGGTGAGGCAAAAACGGTCAGCTCTGATCCTTCACCATTTTGCCCCTGCACTGGCGGCGGAGCGGGTCGCGTTACGACATGGGAGACTACTTCGCCGGCGCTATCAGCTCGAGCGAGCGCTCCGGGCTTCAGTTCAGTTCCCCAGATGCGGATGACTTCGCCGGGATAAATCCAGTGCGGATCCTTCACGACGTCGGTGTTGCGGCGGAAGATCTCCGGCCAGCGGAACGGGTTCTTGAGGTAGGTCTGCGCCAGATCC